>JADYYC010000042.1 GCA_020853835.1 Anaerolineales bacterium | reverse complement strand
TTTCAGATTGGGGATCGTCTGTGATAGACTCCATTTTGACCTTCCTCGGTTTTTGGTTGTAAGCGCATCCAATTTACCGAAGAAGGTCGTTCTTGTCTATCCTTTGCTTGACTTTAAGAAAGCCCTGGTTTTAATTTGTTGCGCCTTTGACATTTCATATCCACAGCGGTATAATCAGTCTTCGCGGGTTAATCCTTCCCACACTTGATATTGAAACTTTCCACCTTATGGTGGTTTGAACCTATTTGATTTTTGGAGAAAACGTTATGGAAAACGACGTTGTAGAAACTCACGCGGCTGCCCCTGGGCAGAATTTGAGCGAGATCCAACGCAAGCAGCAGTTTACCGGAACCGTGGTAAAGACAACTTTAGCGGGAGCTTTGGTCGATATCGGTTTGGATACGCCCGGCGTGGTGCACATATCCCAGCTTCAGGCTGAGCCAGTCAACCGGGTGGAGGACATCGTCCACCCCGGTCAACAGGTTGATGTGTGGGTCCAACGTGTAGTGCCGAAGAAAAACCGCATCGAGCTCACAATGATCAAGCCGCTCGCTTTGGAATGGCGCGATATCGAAAAAGACATGGTCCTGAAAGGCACGGTCACACGGTTGGAGAAGTTCGGCGTGTTCGTTGAAATCGGCGCTGAACGTCCTGGCCTGGTTCACATCAGCGAATTAACCCATGGATACATCAAAGATCCGAGCGAAGTGGTGAAACAAGGTGACGAGGTTGACGTCAAGGTGCTCAATGTGAACCGCCAGAAGCGCCAGATCAAACTCAGCATGAAAGCCCTTGAAGAACCGCCTGTGAAAGAGCAAAAGGAAACAAGGGCCAAAAAAGTAGAGGCAAGCTCGAGTGAGCCTGAAGAACCCAAAGAAGAACCGGTTCCAACTGCGATGGAGCTCGCCATGCGCGAGGCCATGCAGCGCTCAAAAGAGAAACGCTCCGATCGCGCCAATGAAAAAGGGAAATCCAGATCGAAAGACGCAAACGACGAATTGGAGAAAATCCTCTCTCGCACGCTCCAGCAAAAAGTGAAAACCAAGTAACTCGCCCGGAGACAGATCCAGCCTCGATTAACCGCATCGCCCCGCTCTGAGTTCAGCGGGGCGATGCTTTCGGATATAATATTCAAGCGTGTCGCGCTCGACTTATGACACCGAATTTTGACGTCGTGGATGAATGGGTGAACGAATGACGTAAGTTGGTGTTCAGGGTCGAGCGCGACCGGTTTCGCCTGGCGGTGAAGACGTTGATGGTTTCTGACAGGCTTGTAATCATTATACAGAATAATGTCTCATTGAGGATGAGAGGCTGTTCGCAGTTTTGTTAGTTCTTATAAATCCTCTATCACCCTATGAAGAAACGGAGGAACTGGTTTGAGCGTTCCTAAACCCTCTTCTACACCCAATCTCGATCGCTTCAGCCGGCGCCTGGGCGAGCTGCGCTCAGCGCTGCAAAATCGGGATCCCATCCGGTTGGCAGAGGCGACGGGATCGGAGTGGAAGCCAGAAGAACAGCCCGGAGAATTCCGGCTTTTATACTGGGGACAGCCAGCCCGCCTCACGGCAGGTGACTGGCTGGTTTATAAGGGCTGCTCGACCGAGCCTGCCTCGGATTTCGAGCAGGCTATGCTGCTTTATTACTTCGATATCGCGGACGGAACCCCCGAGGAAGGCCGCTGGGTCTCATTTACGGACCTGCCCGACGGTAAGTTTTATTCACAGGCTTTTCAAGGTTACACCGGGCGCGAAATCTGGGCTGCTTTTGGGGCAAACCTCGCCGCGTTTGAGGACGCCTGCAAAGCATTGGGCGGCGCGCGCCAGGACCTGGGCGATGCGTCTTACTGCTTCAGAGCTTTACCCAGGGTGCCGGTGCTGGTTGTCTACTGGCTCGGCGATGAAGACTTTCCCGGATCCGCCCGAGTGCTCTTCGATGCCTCCGCCAGCCACTACCTGACCACAGACGCGTGCGCCGTTTTAGGCAGCGCAATCACGCGTAAAATCATCTCCGCCAATCTAAAAAACAAGGATGCTTGAACATGCCCGGTGTGATTGACCCTGAAACAATGAACGTTGATAAGCTCCCCGGCATCTGGTCCCCAGTCCAATGGGATCTCTCTGAAGATGAGCATCTCGCTGAGCTGGAAGATCAGGCGACCGCCAGCCTGCTTTATGCGGTAGACGTGCCGGAAGCGATCTTGCGCCTATTGTTGAATGAAACCCGCATTCAAAGGGCGTTTGACCCGCCACATGGGTACGACCCCGAACTGCAAGGCGACTGGGATGCGGAACTGGTCACCTTTGAGTTCGAACGTCCGATCCAACTCGTCAGCGTCGAGCGGCAGCGAGACCTGCTCGTAGCCGAATACAACTTCAATGAGCTTGGGCGTTGGGTGTTTGAAATCGGGCCCGAGACGCTCCACCTGCAACGAGTCTAGCCAAACCGCGTCCAGCGCAAGCGCCCCCCTGGTCCATACCCATACAAGGTGAATTCAGGATAAGGGCCGCTTGTCACGGCGAATATTTCCACCGCGCCAGCGCTCTTCACCCCAGAACGACACCCTTGTGGCTCTGCGAGCCGCCGTTCTTTGGCGGCGTGGCAGTCTCTCGGTATCATCAAGAGGGTGGTTTGTGCCAGAAGCAGTTGCCGGGATAAGCCCGCGGGGAGATTGCATCATTCTCAATGACGTGAGAGGCGGGTGTCATCCAGGGCAGATAAAGGCGCGTCATCGCGAGCGTTTTGTGCGAAGCGATCTCCCAATTGGGAAAGGGGGATTGCTTCAGTCGCTGCGCTCCTTCGCAAGGACGCCTGAGGCGCGTCGCGCGGGGCAACGGCCCGATAAGCGGACCTCCCAAGAAACTTCCCCAGTTTCTTCCAGATAGAATAGCGCTCAGCGCTGTGGAGTTGTGCACAAGGACATGTGAGGCGCGTCATCGCGAGCGTTCTGTGCGAAGCGATCTCCCGATTGGGGAAAGGGGATTGCTTCAGTCGCTGCGCTCCTTCGCAATGACGCCTGGGGCGTGTCGCGGGGTGCAGACTTCCGAAGTCTCACAGACTTCGGAAGTCTATAGTATAGACAGCTTCGGCCCGATAAGCGGACCTCCCAAGAAACTTCCTCAGTTTCTTCAAGATAGAATAGCGCTCAGCGCTGTGGAGTTGTTCGCAATGACGATCTCTGCTATCCCGAACTGGCATAAGAACAAACAGGCTGCCGGTCGAGGCAGCCTGTTTTCATCTAATACTTCAGATCCTCCCGGACCGGGGTAAAAACGTCCAACAGTTTCACTGGCGCCGCTCCGGCTGTGGCCTGGTGCACAGCGCCGGACGGGATAATCATGATCTCGCCCGCCTGCACCAGGGTTTTTTCGCCATCGATTTCAAAGGTCAGCTCGCCCTCAAGGACAAACGTGCTTTGTTCGTGTGGGTGGCTGTGAGCCGGCAAGAGCGTGTTTGCTTCCAGGTCCACCAGCGAGAGGAGCTGCTGTTCGCCCCAAAAGGTGCGCGTTTGCATCCCCGGCAGGACCTGTTTATAGGCGCGCTGTTTGGGGTCGTGGAATGGCATGGCTTGCGCTCAAGATCAAGGTTCGACAACCAGGCAGGTGAGCGTGTCGATCACGCCCGGGATCGCCTGGATTTCTGCTGCGACCAGCTTGCCAAGGAGGTTGACATCGATCGCTTCCACCTCTGCCACGACGTCATACGGGCCGAGGGTCATATGGGCTTCCAGCACCCCTTCCAGGCGGCGCAGGTTGCGAACGACTTCCGGGACGGATCCGGGACGGACGTGGATCAAAATGTATGCTTTCATTTCGTTCCTCCTGTAGTTTTATTTTGAAGCTTTTTCAGGTCTGAGGTAAACCATCCAATAGACTACACCCACAAGTATCCCGCCACCGATGATGTTGCCAATTGTAACAGGGATAAGATTCTTGAACACGAAAGAGCCCCAGGTCAATGAAGCAAAGTCTGCCGGCGTTTTTCCAATCATCTGCCAGAAACCTTCGCCGGCGTAGTCCTTGATCATGATCGCAATGGGGATGAAGTACATGTTCGCAACGCTGTGTTCGAAGCCCGCCGCCACAAAGCCCGAGATAGGGAAGACAATCGCCGCGATTTTATCAATCGTGCTGCGGGCGCCAAAGGTCATCCAGACGGCTAAGCAAACCAGCGCGTTGCACAAGATGCCCGAAGCGACCGCCTGGATGAAATCCAGTTGGACTTTGCCGTTCGCGATATTCAAAGCCGTCAAGCCCACCGCTCCGTTGCCGTTCAAGAATTGTTTGCTAAAGAACAAGATCAGAACCGTGCCCAACGAGCCTACGAGGTTGCCAGCGTAAACGATGGCCCAGTTTCGCAGAAGGGCGGTTGTGGTTACCTTGCCATTGGCCCAGGCCATCACAATCAGGTTGTTGCCGGTGAACAGCTCTGCGCCACCCACGACCACCATGATCAGGCCAAGACAGAAAACCAACCCGGCCAGGAAGCGGGTGATGCCGTACGGCAGTGCAGTGGCGAAAGCCGCGTCGCCTGCCGCGTCCTTGATCGAAATACCACCCGCGGCAACTGTGGTTGAAAATATTGCACCCATCGCGATAAACGCCCCTGCCAGCAAGGCCAGCACAAAGAGGGTCAGCGCCGCCGCTTCCGCTTTCCGCACGCCCACATATTCCGCTCGTTTTGCCATTTCGGCTGGCATTAAGGCATCGATTCGAATTTCTGTGCTCATTACGGGTCCACTCCTCACATTTTTTGAGATTTAATCACTTGTTAAGGTTAACACACAAGATCGCTGTTTGCCAATGGGACATTCATCACATCAAATGAGTGAAGATTGGTTTTGGGAAGATAATAGATTAGGTTCGTGGGGGGAAAATTCTAATTGTTACGAGACTGGATCAGCGCGGCAATGATGAAAATCAGGCTGATCAGCGCCGCCCCGCCTGCCAGAAGTTCGTGTCCGCTTCCGAGGAGTTGGGCTGCGCTGATGAGGAATGCAGCCCCGATCACCCCCGATGTCAGCCCGTGAGTGGCGCGCGCCAGCTTTCTGACCTGCTGCGAAACCTCCGGCGTGCGCACCGCGATCTCGCCTCGCTCCAGGCGTGAGAGATTCGCATCCAACTTGTAGGGCAGCGCCAGGAAGATGCGCACCAGCTTTTCCGCTTCCGCCAGCCACGCCTGAGAATTTTGCGTGGCTTCTTCGGAAATGATCTTGCGGGCGTAAGGCGCCAGGTGAGCCCACAAATTGAACTGCGGGTCCAGACCGGTGCACATGCCTGAAAGTATGCCGACACAGCGCGCCAGGAAAATGATGTTTTGCGGCACTTGAAAAGGCATGGTATAGACCAGGTCACGAAACTCATCAGCCAGCCCCCGCATTTCGTCATAGCTGAAAGAGGTGAGCTCGGTCATGTCTTTCCCCCAGAATTGGTCGAACACGCGCGCCTGTGCCAGCTCTAACCGCGCCAGGTCAACATCGGGCAGCAACAGATCCATCATCTGATAGGACTTCACCACCCGCGCCGCATCGCGCGTGCCCACGGCCATCAGCATTTCACGCAGCCCGCTGCGCAGATTGGACGGCACGCTGCCGGTCATGCCAAAATCGACGAAATTGAGCTGCCAGGCCCGCCGAGACAAACCGTCCGACGCCCGCCGCCCCTCGATGGGTTCGACAAACAGGTTGCCTGGGTGCGGGTCGGCGTGAAAAAAACCGTCTTCAAAGATCTGTTTCAGGTAAGTGTCGAGCAGGCGCGAAGCGACATCTGCCCGGCTGACGCCCGCGTCGCTGATGGCCTGGTAATCTGTAATTTTGATCGCCAGCACGTTTTCAAGCGTCAGCACCCGGCGAGTTGTGTGCGTCCAGCACACCTGTGGCACGCGCACTCCCGGGTAATCCTTGAAATTGTCCGCAAAGGTCTCCGCATTGTGCCCTTCATTGAGATAGTCGATTTCTTCATATAATGTTCGGGTAAATTCGTCCAGCAAAGCCGGGACGTCGGCCCGCCGCCGGATTGGGCGATAGCGGTTGAGCCAGGTTCCCACGGTGCGCAGCGCGGCTAAATCGGTCTCGATGATCTGCTCGATGTTGGGGCGCAAGACCTTGACCACCACATCCTTGCAGGCGGACCCGCTCTCAGCCTGCTCCTTTTGAGTGCTGCGCAGCCTGGCGACGTGCACCTGTCCGAGGGAGGCGGCGGCAAGCGGCTGTGGCTCAAGGCTTATGAATTTTTCCGAGATGGGCTTCTCAAACTCGGCTTCGATGACCCGGCGAATGTTTTCGAACTTTTCGGCGGGGACTTCATCTTGTAATCCGGTCAGCTCGCGCGTGAACTCGGGCGGCAGGACGTCCACCCGGCTGGACAGAAACTGGCCGACTTTGATCAGCACGCCACCCATCTGGATGGCGAGCGCGCGGTAGGAGACCGCCGCTTTTTTTAACCTCTTTGAGCGGTTACGCTCAGTAAACCCCCTCATGCCCAGGCGTGGGAGCAAAATATCCCAAAAGGTCAGGCTGATCAGGAGGCGAGCGAAGAACCAGACAATGCGGCGGTACCGAGCTCGAATCATGAGACACACGGATTATACTCGACAAGCCGCCATCCATTTCATCCGGGCCAGGGCGGGTGGGCTGAGCAGCTTTGATGTGCGGCATAATGTTCCCTACCTTTTCGCTTTTCGGGTTGCCGAACTGCTGGCGCAATTTGTGGTATGCTATACAGTCTTGAAAATGAGCACATTTACACCCGCCGAATTCGCGGCGCTCTATGCAGGGTTCGAAGCGCCCATCTCCGCGCTGAACTGCGGTGAGCGTTGTGCGCCTCACAACGAGCATGGCGTGCCGTTCTGCTGCGATATCCGACACGCTGTGCCCACTGCTTATCAGGCAGAATGGGAGTATCTGCAGCAGAACAGCGACCTCTGGCGCTTATGGCAGCCTCAGGATGAGGGCGCTTCAGCCGAACTTCTCGACCAGGTGCCCGAAGGTCAGGTGTTGATCGCCTGCCGTGGTCACCTCGCCTGCCAGCGGAGTTTTCGCTCGCTGACCTGTCGCGCCTTCCCGTTTTTTCCATACGTGACGGTCGGCGGTGAGTTTATTGGTCTGTCTTATTATTGGGAATACGAAGACCGCTGTTGGGTGGTCAGCAACCTGCGCGTTGTCGACCCGCTCTACCTGGCGGAGTTTGTGGCGACGTTCGATGCGCTTTTTGAGCGCCTGCCAGAAGAACGCGAGGTATTCCGCTATTTTTCCAGCCGGATGCGGCGCCTGTTTGGCCGGCGGCACCGGGCGATCCCACTGTTGCACCGCAACGGCGGATATTACAGGGTCACCCCGCGCAATGGGCGTCTGCGCCGGGTCGATCCGCAAAAGCTGCCCCGGTTCGGCGTTTATAAGATCGCGGCCGCGATGCCGTTTCCGGACGAGTAAGCGATGGACGAAAATCCCGGGCTGCGTTGATTTTTCTTCAACCAGCGGCCCTGATATACAAAGGCAATCATGATCGATAAGCAAGGAATTCAAGCATGACGGGCGCGCTCACCGCGATGGAATTCAAAGCGCCCGAGTCGTTTGCGACCGACCGCCGCGACCCGGTTCGCTGGATCGCCTCTTACGCCATCCATTACTGGTACATCGGCGCGGTGATGGTCTTGGGCGCGGTGGGGAACGCCGCGCTGGCCGCGGCCGTGCCGGTCCTGGTGGGGCAGGCGTTCGATGCGATCCTGAAGCAGCCGCCGGGGTTGGCGCAGTTGCCGCGCATCGCCCTGTTGATCGCCCTCAGCCAGGTCTTTCGCAGCGTCCTTCAGTTTGGGCGCAACTTCGG
>JADYYC010000041.1 GCA_020853835.1 Anaerolineales bacterium | reverse complement strand
GCGTCTGACCGATCGGATTGGGCAGGTCAGGTATCCGCGCCTGTCGCCCGACGGCGGGCGGGTCGCCTTTTCGCGCGTGGGGGCGGGCGAAAATTGGTCGATCTGGATCATGCTGACCCAGGACAGCCTGGCGCGCCCGTTGGGCGCTTTTCCAGGACAGGCGCTTGCCCCCGCCTGGTCGCCCGACGGACAATGGCTGGCTTTCAGAGGCCGGACCCAGGGCGCCGACGACATTTACCTGCTTTCGCTCGAAACTGGAGAGGTGAGCCGGTTGACCCACCTGGCGTGGGAGATCAATGCCGGGCCCGATTGGTCGCCGGATGGGGACTGGCTGGTCTTCTCCGCCGGCCGGCGCAACGAACGTGATATTTACCTCCTCTCGATCCAGGATGGCGCGCCGCGCCGCCTGACGTATGGCGGCAACAACAGTTGGCCCGCTTTCTCGCCGGATGGGGGCTGGATCGCCTTCTCTTCTTCGCGCGATGGCGACCACGAGATTTTTGCGATGCGGGCGGATGGCAGCCAGGTCACCCAGCTCACAGATAACAATTTTGATGACTGGCAACCGAATTGGGGACAATAATCAAGATTTTTTGAGACTTTTCGAAAAGTCGTGATAGAATTTTCCTGATAATCCCACCTTCGATGAGGGCATTGCATGTTGAAGCTGAAAGCCGGCTCGCTGAGCCATCCCGGCATGATCCGAGATAAAAACGAGGACTCGGTCTGGTCTCAGATCTTTGCCCCGCCAAAGCAGCGGCCAAGCGGCTTGTTCATCGTCTGCGATGGGATGGGGGGACACATGGGGGGCAAGTTTGCCAGCTATTGGGCGGTCGAAGCGATCAAGTCTGAGTTTGGCGAGCTGCTGGCGACCAAAGACCCGCGCGCTACTGTCATACTCACCGCTGCCGATGTGCAAGCAGTGCGCGAGGGCAATTACGCCGCGCCTGAACCCGAAGAAACCGACCTGGAAAAGATCACCAAAACCGCCATCCAGAAGGCCAACAAAGTGGTTTTCGATTACTCCCGGCACAAGCCCAAACAGGCCGCAAACGCCGGCACGACCATCGTCATGGCGGCGGTGCGCGGCGAGCAGGTTTTCTTCGCCAATGTCGGGGACAGCCGGGGTTACCTGCTGCGCGACCACGAGCTGGTTCAGATCACACGCGACCACTCCCTGGTCGCCAGCCTGGTCGCCGAAGGCCAGCTCCTGCCGGACGAGATTTACACCCACCCGCGCCGCAACATGATCTTCCGGTTTTTGGGGCAAAAGGGGCTGGTGCAGATCGACCTCTACGAAAAAGAGATCAAGCCGGGAGATTACATCTTGCTCTGCTCCGATGGCCTGTGGGAAATGGTGCATTCGAAAGAGAAGATTGTAGACCTGATCGAGAACGCAAACGACCCGCAAGATGCTTGCCAGATGCTGGTGGACGCTGCCAACGCAGCCGGGGGCGAGGACAACATCGGCGTGGTGGTCGTGCAGATCAAATAACGGGACGAGATGCCGCACAACCCTGGCGAGATTGTTCACAATCGTTATCGCATACTGCAACAGCTTGGTCAGGGGGGGTTTGCCACCGTATACCAGGCCGAGGACATGGCCCGCGGCGTTATCTGCGCCATCAAAGAAAACCTGGATTACTGGGAGGACTCGCAGCGACAGTTCGAGCGCGAGTCGATGATCCTGGCCAATTTACACCATCCCAACTTGCCGGGGGTGGTCGATTACTTTGTGGAGCCAAGCGAGGGCCAGTACCTGGTCATGGAGTACGTCGACGGTTTCGATCTGCAGGAGATCCTGAACCGGGTGAAACAGCCCCTGATCGAGTCCAAAGTGCTGGGCTGGATCGACCAGATTTGCGATGCGCTCAACTACCTGCATTCGCAAAGCCCGCCCGTGATCCACAGGGATATCAAGCCCGCCAACATCAAGATCACGCGCGCCGACCGCGCCATGCTGGTCGATTTCGGCGTGGCCAAGACCTACGATCCGGGCCGCAAAACCACTATGGCAGCCCGAGCCGTCACGCCCGGTTATTCCCCCATCGAGCAGTATGGCCACAGCTCGACCGATGCCCGCACCGACCAGTACGCGCTGGCGGCGACGGTCTACATGCTGTTGACCAACCAGCGCCCTCCCGAGAGCATCGAGCGCGTAACCGGCGAACGCTTGCCTCCCCCCTGCGAGATCAACCCGGCGATCAGCCGCCCGGTCGAGCAGGCGATCCTGCGCGCCATGGAGATTTTGGCCACGAACCGGTACGACACCATAGCCGATTTTCGGAAGGCGCTCCGGCGCGGCCGGACGAGCACCGGGCAATTGATCCCTGCCCGGCTGCCCGCCGACCTGTTTAGCATGAACGGCGCGCCGGCTTCGCCGCAGCCCGGCTTTTCTCTGAGACAGACCGCGCATCTCACGCCCTCGGCGGATGAGATACCCGAGATCGAGTGGATCACGATCCCTGAGGGCGAGTTCCGCTCTGGCAGCGATCAGCAGACGCTCGATCTGCCCGCTTTCGAGATCACCCGCTACCCCATCACCAATTTCCAATACATGCAGTTTCTACAGATTAACCCGCAGCACAGCCCGCCGCCGGACTGGAAGGACGGCATGTACCCGCGCGGCAAGAGCCTGCATCCCGTCGTTGGCGTGAGTCTGAACGACGCGCTGGCGTTCTGCGCCTGGCTGGACTGCCGCCTGCCGACCGAAGAGGAATGGGAGAAGGCGGCGCGCGGCCCCGATGGACGCACCTACCCCTGGGGGGAGGAATGGGTCGAGGGGCTGTTCTGCAACAACTGGGAATCCAAGGCCGCCGGCACCACACCGGTCGACCGCTATCCGCAGGGGGTTGGCCCCTACGGGGTATGGGATATGGTGGGCAACGTGTGGGAGTGGACCGGCAGCGAATACCAGGGGCCGTTCATGCACGTGCTGCGCGGCGGGTCCTGGCGGGAGTTCGGGAGCATTGCCGTGCGGCTCACGGCCCGCTCCTGGCTGTGGATCGATGAGGGCCGCGATGACGTGGGGTTCCGCTGCGCCCGTTCACTCAACGAATACGGGGAAGACGGCCTCGACCGGCTGTAACTTCGAACTTACACTTAACTGAAAGAAGTCCCGCAGTACTGGCAGAAACTGGCATCCCTGGCGCTGACCTTGCCGCAGTTCGGGCAGACCTGGCGGCGCTTCGACGTTTTGGGCTTTGCCGGCGCGGCGAGCTGCGGCTCTTGAAGAGCGCGCCGGCGAGGCAGCCCCAGCCTGGGCAGGCGGAACGGGAAGCGCAGGCGCGGGCGCGGCATGCGCCCCGCCAGGCTGCGCGCCAGGGCGCGGCCCTGCTCCAGCGCCCTGGCATAGAGCTGCTGCACCTGCCCCTTCGAAAGGTGTTTGCCGGTCAGGTACCACTGTAGGACGACGTTGCCGACCACATAGGTGCCCGCGTAAGCGATGGCGGTCTTGGGGATGATGCCCCACAGCGGGATCAGCCCGATGAGCGAGCGCGCCAGGTTGCGCCACACAAAGCCGCCCCCCAGCACGCCGCCGAACTCAGCTACGTAATCCTGCCAGCGGGTGGAGTAGCCCACCGCCAGTCCGAGCTTGTAAACCAGGAAAGCCTGCGATTTGGTCAGCACCACCGTGTCGGCGATGGTGATGGGGATGTCGAGCACCGCGACGAGCTCCGCCAGGCCGGTGCTCATGGCATAGGCGGCGTTCGAAAAGCTGGTGTCGTTGATCAGGTAATGGGCGATCTTGAGCCGGAAGAGCGGGAAGTAGCGCCCCAGCGCCAGGAGCTGGTCGGGGACGATCTCGATCACGGCTGGGACGAACTTTTCCATCAAAAAGCGGGCGTCGGTGGCGGAGCCCGCCACCACCCGGCGGCCCGGCCCGCTCGCCCAGGGGCTGACCGCCCCGGTTTCGGGCGGGGGTGAGGCGTTGTCTGTGTTGATAAAGACGAGCGTCCGCCGGCCGCGGTTGAGCCAGTACTGCGCCAACGCCTGCTCGCGGCTCGTGTCGGCTTTCGCTTCGGGGATCATCAAGATGATCAGATCGGCCGAGGCGGCTTCGCTGGCCGATTCAAGGTCGAGCAGCAGGAGCGGGGCGTCGCTGGTCAACTGGGGGCGGTTTGGATCGCGGCGCATCTGGTCGGCCAGGGCGGCGCGGCCCGACCCCGGCTCGCCGATGACCGCGATGCGGATGCCCGCCAGCGCCTGCTCGCGCAGCGGGCGCAGGTCGGC
>JADYYC010000040.1 GCA_020853835.1 Anaerolineales bacterium | reverse complement strand
GCCAGTTTTTTCCGACAATTCTTTGACCACAGAACTGGCAAAACGCCAGAGTACCCATAAATTATGACGCCTACTCCACCTTCTTACGAGATTGGACAATAATCGTTAATAACGTCCAGACGAACACATGCGCCAACATCCCGATCCAGGTATAAAAGACGTTTCCTTCTGTGTGCTCGTAAGGGATTTTCAAGTCCTGGGCTGCCTTTGTACAGATCACTTTTAGCTCGGTCTCCCCGGTTTGCATATTGGGCACTTCGTTCACTGAACAGACCCGGCTGTTTTCGTTAAGCGCAGGCAGGTCAACCGTCGATCCGGCGGAAACAGCCGCCCAATAACCGGGCACCATGACCGAGGCGGGGCTGTTATCCAACGGGAACAGGGTTCCAGTAAGGATGATCTGGATAAAAAGCTGGGCCAGAATAGCGTAAAGCACCACATCCTGACTGGGGACAATCGCGGAGATAAACAGGCCAAAGGCGATGCTCGCCAGAACCGCAAGATAAAGCGAGATGAACAGTTCCAGAATTCCTAAGTCGATAATTGCCCCCCTGAAACCGAAATCGACCACGATTGCAAGCATCAACAGGAATGCTCCCACCTGGAAGATCGCAAATATCCCCAGGATGATCATTTTCGACAACACATACGCGGTTGCCTTTAAGTTGACCGCCTTCTCGCGTTTGAATATCGCGCGTTCTTTGACAATTTCATAGGCTGCCGCAAACGTGCCGCCCTGGGTGAGCGCCAGGGCTATCATTGTGATCAACAACTCGGCGTCGACGCTGGGGATGTAGTCTATCTTTTCGTCAAGTTCCAACCCGCCTTCTTCCAGCTCGCTCGTCAGAGCGGCATCGATTTGGGCGATCGTTCCGGGCCTGCCAACCAGGTCCTGCTCAGAGCTAACCATGGCAAACAGGACGCCTAACATGGGGAGCATGAGCAGGAGGATGAACAGGGTCCGCCAGTCGAAGCGGATCAGGTCGAACTGGCGGCGGGCAAGGATGAGCATCTGGCGGATAAACGAATCTTTCGAGCGCCGCGATGGCGCCGCAGCCGAGCCGAAATCTGTGCCAACCGAGCGGAGCTGGCTCTGCCGGTCGGCGACAAATTTCTTGAACAGCGGCGAGTTGCGATATACGTGCGCCCAGATGATCCCGCTATACGTTTTTCGAGAAGGCCCCTGCGGGTTATAGTAGGGCTGTAATTCGGGAGGCACGGCCTTCCCCCGACCCGGATCGATTTCCTGGTTGAGTTTCAAATAGATGTCAGAAAAATCGCGCACCCCGAAAAATCCCAGCGCTTCGTTGGGCGGCCCGTAATAAGAAAGCCATCCCTGCGTGAGGAACGCGACATGATCGCATTGCTCGATGTTCGCGGTTGCGTGCGTCACCAGGACAACGGTGCGGCCTTCATCTGCCAGGCGGTTCAGGTCGTACATCATTTTCTTTTCGAGGCCTGGATCGAGCCCCGAGGTAGGCTCATCTAAGAAGAAGAGCGTCGGCCGCGCCAGGAGTTCAACGGCAATGCTCACCCTCTTACGCTGGCCGCCGCTGAGCACCCGCACGGGCTTCTCGGCGTGTTCGGTCATCTCGACTGCCCGCAACGCGTCCTGGATGCGGGCCTGGATCTCCGCCGGGCGGGCGTCGGGCAGGCGCAGTTTTGCGGCATACCACAGCGCCAGCTTGACGGGAAGCTCGCGGTGAATGATGTCATCCTGAGGCACATAACCCATCTGGTTACGGTAGAGGTCGATCTTGCCGTACAGCGGCTCGCCATCCATCAAGAGCTGACCATGGTTGGCAGGTTCATAGCCGTTCATCGCCTTCATCAGGGTGCTCTTTCCGGCGCCGCTGCCGCCGACCAGAGCGACAAATTCCCCAGGGTTGACCGTCATCGAAATCTCGCTCAGGATCATGCGTTTATTGGCAACTTCACGCCCCAGCCGGATCGCATCGATGCGGTGCCCCAGGCGCATCGATTGCGCCAGGCTCTGCTGTTGGGCGTCGTAAACCAGCTTGAATGGCCCGATCTGGATCTCGTCTCCGCTGGAAAGCGGCACGATCGCGATCCGCTTTCCATTCACGAACGTCCCATTGGTGCTGTTCAGATCCCTGATCGCCAGCCCCCCGTTTTGCTGGTAGATCTGGGCGTGGTGATAGGAGACCGTGGGGTGGTTGAGGGGCAGATAACAGGCAGGATCCCGGCCGATGAGAATGTTCTTCGTGCGAGAGAGATCCAATTTGCCCAGCGAAAGGGTCCGCAGCGCTTCGCCGCTTGTCCCCTCAAAGGCCAGACCGACCCAGTTTCCGGTCAGGTCGCCGATCCTGACCACATCACCGGGACGGGCTATCTGGGGAGTGTTTGGCGCGATCTTCTGCCCATTCAACTGGGTGCCATTGGTGCTGTTCAGATCGGTGACGGTGACCTCGGTTGCGCCGATTGAGATGCGTAGATGATGGCCCGACACCGCTGGATGGTTGATCACGATGTCGTTATCGGGAGCGCGCCCGACGTTGAGGGTGGGTTTCGAAATCGGATAGTTCTGGCTGTTGCCGCCCATCCAGCGCACCAGCAGTCCCGTCACACCGGTGGCATCGCTGAGCAATTGCGTATGGCTGCCTGGAGGGTCGCCGGCGCTCGCCCCGCCAGGCGTCCGCCCCGGAGGCGGGCCTGGAGGCGGGCTTGCAGGTGGGCTCGCAGGGGCGGCTCTGCCAGCCTGAGGGCTATCTGCCATCTGAGGCTTCTCCACTTTTTGCTGCGTCAGGTCAAAACCGCAGGTGGGGCAGAAGCGCGCCGTCGTCCGCAAGGGCGTGCCGCAGCGCGGGCAAGCGGGCGTTTGAGGGGCTGCAGCCGGTTTGGGCGAGGCGCCGAGCCGGATGCCACATCCGGCGCAGAATTGAGCCGCGGAATCGTTGGCAGCGCCACAATTCGGGCAATTGACATTGCTCATCCAGATCCTCCTTGGTCAACCATTCTTGCAGGACGCAAGAGAAAGAGCCTGCTTCATTTTACCCTAAACAACCCACCGAAATTGCAATAAATATAGGCGTCGGGCGCGCCTCATCTGGCGCACCTGAAGCCGATCGTTTCCGATATCAGGTCGGGGTAGTTCCAAAGGCGCGCCGTGGTGCGCAGCCCGCGGGCTGCATTGAACCAGGATCCGCCTCGGATCATCCGAAAATCGCCGGTTTTGGGGCCTCTCGGGTCTCGATAGGGAGAAATTGCGTAGAAATCCGCCCCGAACCAATCCGAAACCCACTCGGCCACATTGCCAGCCATATCCAGAACGCCAAACGGGCTTGCGCCTGTTGGGAATGAGCCGACCTGGCTGGTGTCGCCGAGGTTCTCGCCAAAGTTTGCCAGCCGCACCCCCGGCGGAGCGTCTCCCCAGGGGAAAATGCGCTTATCCAGACCCCTGGCGGCTTTTTCCCACTCCGCCTCGGAAGGCAGCCGCCTGTCCGCCCAGCGGCAGTACGCGTCGGCGTCAGCCCAGCTGACGTAAATCACTGGATATTCGGCGAAAGCGGGGTTTCCAAAATACTGCTCGCGCGTTTTCGAAAACGAGTTTTGCGGCGGCTTGCACCCGCCGTCTTCGACACAACGCTGATACATCGCGTTGGTGACCTCGGTTTGATCGATCCAATACGCGCCCAAATAAACCGCGTGAGCAGGCCGCTCGACCTCTGCGGCCTCTGCATCTGTTTCATCCGCGCCCATCCTAAATTCCCCGGCTGGGACGTATATGAGATGCATGCCGTCGACGCCTGACACCTGGGTTACCTGCGCCTCCGCTGCGGTGGGCGACTTGATAAACCGGGGCGTCCCAATTGGGCCGTCAACCTGGGGTATCAAGAGCGGCTGGCCTGCATACAGAACAGCGCAGTCCGGAGCCAGGCCTTCGTTCTGGGAAACAATATCTTTGACCCGCACCCCAAACGCTTCGGCAATTTCGGAACAGGTATCCCCGCTCTGGACGAAATAGACGATCGGCGTGAGGGTGGGGGAGACTTCTCCAGTTGGGGAGACTGTTTCACCCGGAATTGAAGCTGGGATCACGACAGAGGTTGCCAAAATTGTCCCGGTCGAGGTTGGGTTGTGCTGCGCCTGGGTATTGACATCAACAATCGAGGAAGACCGCCCAAGGATAATCTGCCCGATCAAGATCAAGACGACCAGGCTGAGTATCCCCACGGCTGCCATCCAACCCCAGGGCGGACTGCTCCGCCCCGCGTAACCCGCTACGGGCTGGTTCTGACTCTGGGAGCGGGTCGATACCGGCGGGGGCGCCTGGACGGGCGCTGGCGGTGTGATCGCCAATTTAAAATCCGCGGCGGTTTGAAACCGCTGGGATGGATCCAACTGCATGGCGCGCATCAATGCCGCGGAAGTCCTCATCGAGAGGTTGGGG
>JADYYC010000039.1 GCA_020853835.1 Anaerolineales bacterium | reverse complement strand
GGTCTGGGCGCCGCCGGCGGCGATGAGCAGGTTCGGGATGGGGTGTTTGTCCTCATCGACCGCCTGCCCCTGGATGCGCCCGGTTGGCAGGGCGTAATCGGTGTCGATCCAGCGGCTGATCACGTCCTCCACGCTCCCCGGGCCGGTCACGTGGTAGAGGCGGTAGCGCACCGCGCTCCCGTCAGAGAGCAGCTCGGCCGCGCGCAGCGCCGTATCGCCGCGCTCGTAGCGGTATTTGACCACCGACCCGATGGGGAAGGGCAAGGTGATCGTGCGCCGCGCCTCGCCGTCAGAGGCTTCTTCCTCGCTCAACTGCATCGGCGCCGGCTGAGTGTTGAGCGCCAGCCCAGTGACCTCGTCGAGCATGGTGAGGAAGATCGGCTCGCCTGCGGGCGTCCCCGGCGGGGGCTGGACGGTGAACGTCACCAGCGTTTCGGGCGCCGGCGGCAGGGCGGCGACGATGGGGACCTGGGCGGCGGGCGTGACGGCCGGCTCGGCGGACAAGCCGGGCAGGTCTGGCAGCCCTTGCAGCGCGGGCATGTTACAGCCTGCGAGTGCGATAAGGGCGACGAGTATCAGGTGGAGGTGCTTTGGGCGCTTGTAGATCATTCTGGGGGTCTCTGCCGCTTGGGGTGCAAGAATTATTCC
This sequence comes from Anaerolineales bacterium, assembly GCA_020853835.1. Classification (GTDB taxonomy): domain Bacteria; phylum Chloroflexota; class Anaerolineae; order Anaerolineales; family UBA4823; genus UTCFX2. Next base: position 8,519 of record JADYYC010000039.1, on the reverse strand, counting down.
CGAATTATACCCTCTATCCCGGCCCGGAATTCGGGCGCACCGCCGTGGGCGGGGTGGCGCAGCGGGGCCGCCTCCAGGCCGGCCTGCGCCAGGGCGCGCTGGGCCGTCCGCCCGACCGCAAGCACCTCCTCAGGTTCGAGCAGCGCCAGGGCCTGGCTCAAGAGCGGGCTGTAGCGCTCGAGCTCCGCCCCGGCCGGGCTGCGGTTTGAACAGGGCTGGCCCGCCCGGTGGGGGTGGAGCGGGATGACGTTCCAGGCCATGAACGTGGGAAAGGCCCGCGCAAGCGCCCCCCAGAAGATGCTCGCGCTTGCCTCGTGATGCGGCTGCATGCTTCGCCCGGTCGGGTCGCCGCGGAAGGGCAGCCGCCCCGCGGCGAGCTGGGCTTCGCTCGTGAACGGCACCCCCGAAAAGCGGCACCCGCGCCAGCCCGCCGCCTCGCCGATCAGGACGACCCTGGGCGGGCGCGGCAGGCTGGCGAGAAAACCTCTCAAGTTCCGCCGCCGCACCTCGGCGGCATCAGGGACTTCCAGCGCGGGGTCGGCGTCGCGATAAAAGTTGAACATCCCGCCCCGCGCATCGCAGGTGGAGGGCAGGGGGAAGACCTCCGCCTCTAAAAACGCCCAGAAGGCGTCGAACCAGGCCACTGGCGCCGCTCAGGCGGGGACGAAGTAAACGTCGGTCGGCTTGAGCTTGCTGTTGCGCAGAAAGCGCGGCCGCAGGCTCATCCCGATCCAGTCCAGGGATGGCTTCTGCGGGTCGAGCCCCATCAGACGGGTGAGCAGCAGCGTGTCCACGCCTTCGAACTCGACCAGCGCCAGGATGAAGGGCGTTTCGGGCAGGAATTCCTGCGAGCCGAAGTAGCAGACCGTAAAGGCGTGCACGCGGGCGGGCAGGTCGGTGATGTCGATCCAGTCCGTGCGCAGCCCCGAGGCCATGTCGTGGCCGCGCGGCGTGGCGTAGGTGTAACCGCTCTCGGGGTCGCGGTTGGCGAGCAGGCGGCGGTTGGTCAGCCCGGCAAACCAGGGGCTGTCCTGCCCGTAGGAGTGCAGGTAGGTGATCTGGTAGCCCTGCTCGATCTGGATCGGCGTCATCTTCTTGAGGAATTCGAGCGCTTCCGGGTCGGTGTTGACCGGGAAAGGGATGCCATGGACGATGAAACCGCCCAGCGTTTCTTCACGGCGCAAAGGTTGTTCCGTCATTTCAGCCTCCTACTGCTCTTTTTCCAGGATCGAGACGGTGACATAGGTGCCGGTCCCGGCGTGGCTGTGGATCAGGCCGCGCCGGGCCTCTGGCACCTGCAGGGTCGGGTCGTTGAAGTGGCGCGGGATCGAGCCCTGGAGCTGCCACAGGGCGAACACCGCCTGCATCAGCCCCGTGGCGCCCACGGGGTGCCCGCAGGCGATCAGCCCGCCCGAAGGGTTCACCGGGCACTGTGGCGGCTCTTTCAGATCCAGCCCGTAATCGGGGCCGGGCATAAAGGTCTTGCCCGAGACGGCAAACGGACCGCCCTCGCCGTAGCGGCACAGCCCCAGGTCTTCGTAGGTCTGGATCTCGCTCGAGGTGTAGGCGTCGTGCAGCTCGACGAAGTCAAGCTCGTTGAGCGGGTCGAAGACCCCCGCCATGCGATAAGCCATGTTCCCCGCGGTGCGCCCGGCGCGGAAGGAGTGCACGCCGGGGTAGCGCACCCCGCGCTCCCACAGGTCTTTGTAATAGCGGCGGGTATCGTCCGAGCTGCGCTCCTGCTCGCTGGCGTACTCGTGCATAAACGTCTCATAATCCAGGTGGGGGCGGTCGGCCATGCGCATCGCGTCGGTGCCTCTCCCGATGCCGGTCACCTTGACGAGCGGGCGGGGGATGTGAGCCCCGGCCTCTTCGAGGCGGCGCAGCCCCTCTTCGGAGGCCAGCAGCGTCGCCGCGGCCCCGTCGGACATGACGCAGATGTCCAGCCGGGTGAGCGGCCAGGCCACCATAGGAGACCCGCGCACGTCCTCGATGGTGTAGCGGTTGCGCTTTTGCGCATAAGGGTTGTAATAGGCGTTAATGTGGTTTTTGACGCTCACCGCCGCCATCTGTTCGACGGTCGTGCCAAACTCCTGCATGTGGCGGGTGACCATCATGGCGTAATAGCCCGAGTAGAACCCGCCGACCGGGTAGTCGAACGAGACGTCCGAGGCCAGGGCGATGAACTCGTTGCCCTTCCAGGTCTCCACGTGGCTCATGCTCTCGAACCCGTATGCCACGCACAGGTCCATGTGACCGCTGGCGACGGATTTCCAGGCTTCCTGAAAACAGATCCCCCCGGTTGCGCCGCCGCCTTCCACGCGATGCCCCGGTTTGGGCGCCAGGCCGAGGTAGTCCTGCGCCATGATGCCCGCCATGAGCTGGCGCGCAAAATGGTCGGAAAAATAGGACGCCACCGAGCCGTCCACCAGGCGGGTGAATGTGCGCTGGTCCAGCCCCAGGTCTTCGAGCAGGTAGTCGTAGGCTTCTTTGACGATGGCCTGGAAGGTCTTGTCGGGGCGGGTCTTGGCGAACTTCGAGACGCCGCCGGAGAGCACATAAACCGTTCTCATCGATTTCCTCCTTTCACAGATGAACCCTCACGTGTCTGTCTGGCGCGGGCGCGCGCCTGCGCTCAGATTTACCCAGCCGCGCGGGCGCGTTCCAACACCCGCCTGGCTGCCTTGATGACCGGCGCGTCGATCATCTTTCCGTCCAGGGCAAACGCGCCCACGCCGGCCGCCTGGTGGGCTTCGAAGGCGCTCACCACGCGCCGGGCGTTCTCGATCTCGGCCTCGCTCGGGGTGAAAGCCTGCTGCACCGGCTCCACCTGGCTGGGATGGATGACCTGCTTGCCCGAAAAGGCCATGCCCGCCCCCGCCTGCGCCTCGCGCAGCAGGCCGGCGGTGTCTTTGAAGTTGATGTATACCATGTCGATCGCCTGCAGGTTGAACGCCGCCGCGTGGGTCACCACCGCGCTGCGGGCGTAGAACACCTCCCAGCCCTCGAGGGTGCGCGTGGCGCCGGTGTCGCCGGCGTAGTCCTCGGCGCCAAAGATGAGCGCCTCCAGGCGCGGCGCCGCGCCCGCGATCTGGGCCAGGTCGACGATGGCGCGGGCGCTCTCGACCACCGCCAGCAGGGCGATGCCGCCCGCCGGCAAGCCTGCGCGCGCTTCGTAATCCGCGATCGCCCGGTCGACCTGCACGATCTGCGCCGCGCTTTCCACCTTGGGGATCACGATCCCATCCGGCGCGGCGGGCAGCACGGCGGCTAAATCCTGCGCTTCGAGCCCGCTGCCCACCGGGTTGATGCGCGCCAGGCGCTCCGACCGCCCGAAGTCCAGGGTCTGGAGCGCCTCGCGGATGGTCTGGCGGGCTTCGTCTTTGCGGTTCAGCGCCACCCCGTCCTCCATGTCCATGCAGACGCAGTCGGCGTCCAGCGCGGCAGCTTTGTGGATCTTGTGTAGATCGTCTCCCGGCACGTACAACAGGGCGCGGCGTGCGCGTGACATCTTTATTCGATTGGCTTTGGCCGGGCGATCCAGGCCAGGAATATGCTGAAAAAGTAGAGCACGATCATGGGGCCCATGACGAGCGCCATGTTGAATGGGTCCACCGTGGGGGTGATCAGCGCCGCCACGACCGCGATGACCACCACCGCCAGCCGCCACTGGTTGAGCAGCAAGCGCGCGTTGACCAGCCCGATTTTTGCCAGGACAAAGATGACGAGCGGAAATTCGAAGGCGATCCCGATCCAGAACATGATCGCGGTCACAAAACGCACGTAGGACGAGGGGCGCGGGATGGTCTGGATGCCCATGAAGTTGATCAGGAAGGGGATCGCGGAGGGGAGCATGACGTAGTAGGCGAAGACCATGCCGCCAAAGAAGAAGAGCGTCGCGATCGGGATTGCCAGCAGGCCGTTGATGCGCGCCTTGCGATCCAGCCCGGGGGCGATGAAGAGCCAGGCTTCGAGGGCGAGGTAGGGGAACGCGAGCGTAAAACCGGTCAGCAGGGCCACCCGCAGCACGGTCCCGACCGGCTCGGTGACTTCGATCGCAACCAGGGATTCCATGCCGCCTTCGAGCGGCGCGGCGAGGAACCCCAGGATCTGCTGGAAGAACACGAACGAAAAGGCGGTTGCAATCACCAGGGCCATGACGGCGCGCAGCAGGTGCTTGCGCAGGGCATCGACGTGCACGAGCAGCTCGTTGGGGTGCTCCCAGGCTTTGGAGATCGCGTCGCCGAGGGGGGCGTCTTCCACTTCGTCGGAGAAGAAAGAATCGATCTGGGCGGTTTTGGCCTTAATCCAGCGGACGATGCTGCGCACGAGCCAGGCGATGAAGCGGAAGGGGGCGGTGAGGATACGCCAGATGAGGCGGAGTGTATTGCGCATAGTTTATTGTGACGGGGTGTCTTCTGTTGATGATGGTGTTCCCGGCTGCTCGGGCGCAGCGGGCGGCTCTGACTGCTCCGGCGCGGGGGGCGGCCCGGCCTGCTCTGCGGCGGGGGGCGCTTCGGCTGGCTCCAGCGCCGGCGGCGGGGGCGAGTCGATCGTGGGCGGGGTGGTCCAGGCCGAGAGATCGCGGTTGATCTCGCGCCTGGCGTTCTCGACGTCGCCCGCGATGGAGGCGCGCGATTTGCTCAGTTCGTCCACCTGCTGCCCGATCTTTTTGAGCTCCTCGGCTTCTTCCTCCAGCCCCGCCTCCCGCATCAGCCGGTTGGGGAGGTAGCGCAGGTCGCGCGAGGTCTGCTGGACCGCCTGCCAGACCGGCGACATGACGATGCTTCGTAAGAACTTCCCCAGGGTCTTTCCCGCCTTGACCATGTCCTTGGGCCCCAGAAAGATCAGGGCGACGATCAAGATTAACAGTAATTCCATCGGGCCAACGCCAAGAAACTCCATGCTTCACCTGGGTTTTTTTCTAAGTGCGATCTGGATCTCGTTCTGGCGGGCCGCCAGGCTGCCCAGCACGCCGTTCACAAAGCGCGGGGTGCTGTCCGATCCGAACGTCTTCGCCAGTTCGACCGCTTCGTTGATCGCCACCTTGACCGGCGTTTCGCCGTACACGGCGATTTCCCACAGCGCGATGCGCAGGATGTTGCGGTCTACGATGGCGACCTGATCCATGGGCCATTCGGGAGCATGTTCGGCGATAAAGTGATCCAGCGTCTCGGCCATGGGGTGCACGCCGGCGACGATCTGGCTGACGAACTCGACCAGCTCGGGTTCGAGCTCTTCCGCCTGCAGGCGGTCGGCCAGGACGATGCCGGGCTCATGACCGGCGACATCGATCTCGTAAAGCGCTTGCAGCGCCACGCTGCGCGCCCTGGTGCGCGGTTTCATCGATCCAGCTCAGCCACTTTCAACTCGGAGGGTCAGTCTTCCGCAGCCCCTTCTCTGGTCTGCTCGGGGTTGTAATCGATGTCCTCGATATGGACGTTGACCCGCCCCACCTGCATTCCGATCATTTCGGATATGGCCCGGGCGACGTTGTGCTGAACCTGGCGGCTGACGTCTCGGATGTTGACGTCCTGGGTGAGCACCAGGTACAGGTCGAGCGTCACCACCTCGTCCTTGATTTCGATGCTCACGCCCTCGCCATAGCCGCGCTGGAACAGGCGGTTGATATCCGCCGGCACGCTCCCCATGCGGCTCACGCCCGGCGCCTGGAGGGTGGAGAGGCGGGCGATGGTCAAGAGCACGTCCGGGGCGACGGTCGTCTTGCCAGACGGGTGGCGGGCGGCGCCGCCGTCCGGCATGGTCAATTCAGGGTTTTGTGCTTCCAATCGGCCTCCTGATCACATCATCATCATGCCACCGTCCACGCTCAGAACCTGGCCGGTGATATAGGCGGCTTCGTCCGAAGCCAGGAACGCCACGGCGTAGGCGATCTCCTCGGGCTTGCCCCAGCGGCCGAGCGGGATCAGTTTCATCATGCCGTCCTTAAGCTCCTGCGGGAGCGATTCGGTCAAATAGGTGGGGATGAACCCGGGCGCCACCGCGTTGACCGTGATGCCGCGCGAGGCGACTTCGCGGGCGAGCGCTTTGCTCATCCCGATCAGGCCGGCTTTCGAGGCGGAGTAATTGGTCTGCCCGGCCTGCCCCGCCAGCCCCGAAACCGAGGAGATGTTGACGATGCGCCCGTAGCGCGCCTTCATCATCGGGCGGATGACCGCCCGGCAGCAGTTCCAGGCGCCCTTGAGGTTGACCGCCAGCACCTGGTCCCAGTCCTCTTCGCTCATGCGCATGAGCAGGTTGTCGCGGGTGATGCCGGCATTGTTGACCAGGATGTCGACCCTGCCGAACTCCGCCAGGGTCTTGTCGACGAGCTCTTGAACGGCTTCGGGAACGGTGACATCGGTCGGGATCGAGATGGTGCGCGAGCCGCACTCCGAGGTGATCTGCTGGGCGGCGTCGGCGGCTGCGTCCTCCAGCCGGTCGGCGATGACGATGTGCGCCCCGCGCCCCGAGAGCTCGCACGCGATCGCGCGCCCGATACCCCGGCGCCCGCCGGTGATGATGGCAACTCTGCCGCTATAGGTCATATCGCTTCCTCCAATTGACTGGGTTGGTCTTACAAGGCGCTGAAATTATACCGCAGAATGGGCTCAGGCTTTGGGGGCGCCGCCGGGCGCTTCGGGGGGCGGGGCCTGGTCGGCGGAGCTGTCCGCCCGCCCGGCGATGATATGAGAGATAAGCGCATAGGCGAAGTTCAAGACGGCGAAGACGAGCAAAAGCGACCAGACCGGCATCGGGTCGCCGGACTGTCCGCGGTCAAAAAACCCGCGAAATTCGGGCGCAAAAATCCGCAGCCCGATCCCGCCGATCAGACAGGCCGTTCCCAGGATGGCGCCCGTAACCGAGCCAGGTGCGTTGCGCATGGTTTCCAAAGCCTGTGCAGATTATACTCAATCTTGGCGCAAAACTTCGTCCGCGAGCGCCTGGACGAGGATTTCGAACCTCGCCCCGTCTTCGTAGGCGCCGCTGAAGCGCCAGACCGGCTGGGCAAACGGGGGCGCGGCGCCGTTCGAGAGGTCCACCTGGCGGGGATCGGGGGTGTAGTAAGCCAGCTCGACCTGTCTGACGAAGGCCGTCTTCGCCGCCCCGGCCGTGCCCGCCTCGCGGATGACCTGCGGCCTGTCGCTCACCAGCGTGTAATCGCTCAGCTCCTCCACCCCCTGGGCGGGGAAAATGGCGGTGTGGTGCAAGACCGGCCGCCCCTCAAGCTCCTGGTCGGGCAGCAGGTAGCCCTCGATGATGAGCGGGTCGCCCGGCGCAAACTCGAGGCTTTCGATTGGCTGTCCGGTCAGCGAGCCGAGCGCCAGCTCTTCGTCTTCCTGGGTGATGAAGAGCAGCGCCTCGCCGCCATCGAGCGCCGCCGGCTCGTACCGCCCCAGCCAGGCTTGCAGGCGCAGCCCAGGGTAGACGGGCTCGTAGCGCTCCAGCGCGAAGACCAGGCTGCCGTCTGCCGCGCTGTCGAACGCCCCCCACACCCGCAGCGGCAGGTTGTGATACGCCTCGATCCCCGCCAGCCCCGGGCCCTCGAGCAGAAAAGTGGGGGCCGGCTCCCCCTCGGCGGGCGGGTCGAGCGTGAAACGCACTTCGGCCCGCGTGGAGCCGTCCGCATACTCGTGGATGATCACGAACGGCTGTCCCCGAGCGCCGTCCAGGCGCTCACCGGCGCGGCCGGGCGCGGCCGAGGCCCCGTCTCCGCTCTGGGGCGCCCGAGGGATGCCCGGCAGGTTCAAATCCCGGAAGCTCCCCGCGCTCCTGCCCTCGCGGTCGGGCCCGGTCGTGATGGACGACCAGGAGAGGGTCAGCTCGGGCTGTTCGATCACCACGCCGTTTGCGGTCAGGATCCCCTCGGACGGCACGTCGGAGGGGAGGTCCGGCAGCAGGTAAACCCGCTCGCCGGTGTTGAGGTACGCCGCCCCGCCCTGGCGCTCGACCCGCCCCGATAACGTCTGGCGCGGGAAGGGCGACGCCTGCCAGCCGGTCACCTGCAGCGTCCGCCGTCCGGCCGCGTCCGCTTCGATCTGCCCCACGATCTGCATGAACGGGTTGATCCGGGCGGCGCTTTCCATCCCGGTCGTGTTTCCCGCCAGGGGCAGGTTTCCGGTCATCAGCAGCGGCGCGCCGCCGGTTGCGGAGGGGTAGACCGTCACGCTGCCAAAGACCTCGACCGGTTCGCCGGCCGGGTAAGGCCGGGCCCAGTTTACAAAACCCGCCGCGGGAACGCTGCGGGAGGCGATGACCACGCCGCGCCGGGCTGCCGCCTGCGTGGCGGCTTCCCAGGCCTGCTCGGCGCTCAGGATGGGGAAGCTCTCCAGGCGCTCCAGCCCGGCCGGGTTGTAGTCCAGGCGCAGCACGCGCCCGTCGGCGCCGATCAGCGCCTCGCCCTGGTACTCGCCCGGCCCGTAGAGCAGCGGACGCCCCTCGACCATCTGGACAAGCTGCGCCGTCCCCGCCTGCACGCCCGAGGGGCGCGCCTCCATCGGCAAAGCCAGCAGCCCGCG
>JADYYC010000038.1 GCA_020853835.1 Anaerolineales bacterium | reverse complement strand
GCCAGGCCTCGTAAATGCCCAGGAAGTTCGGCATATACAGGTCCCAAACCGAAGCATAGGCATTTTTGTCGTGGGTGCGCACTTGAAACACGCCCGGCTGCGTTGGCGAACGATTTATCCCCGTGCTGATCACGTGCTGAGCGATCTGAGCGCCGTCTTGAAAAACCATCAAGCGCTGGCGGCTCAGGCTGATCACAATGCGTTTGTTTGGCACGATCGGCAGCGGGAGGAGGTCGTCCTGGGAAGGGATGACCAGCTCGGCCCCCGCAACGAGTTGGTCGGGGTTGATGCCAGGATTCGCCTGCAAAATCATCCAAAAAGGGATCCCAAGCTTCCATCCGAGCTTGAGCAGGGTATCTCCGGCCTGGACCTGGTAGCGCGTGGGCAGGTGGCTGACGGTGACCCAGGCGGGGCTTCCGCTCTGGACAGCTTGCGTGACCGAAGCGCTGAAAAGGGGAGCTTCAATCGTGCGCCCTGGCCCAAGCTGGGTGGACAGGTCGGCCAGGAAGGCGGATACTCCGGCTTCGTCCAGCGTGACTTGAAGCTGGCCGTTGTCCTGGCTCACTCGCAGCCATCTGGCGATCTGTTCACGCGGGATCGGGTACTCGCCGCTCTCATCGCTGATCGGGTCGTACACCTGCACTGCGGCGGGTCGGTCCAGAATATACTTCGCTTCGGTCAAGAGGGGGGTGGCATCCGAGATCGCGGCCGGCACCGGTTGGGGCAGGACGGCCAGCAAGCCAGTCTGCAGAACCAGGGCTGGGTCGGCGTCAAGGATTTTCAGGCTTTCGTCAATATTCAGGGTGTACCCGATCTCCGCCGGAACTGCGACCAGCTCCCCGCCTTCCACCCGGATCGTCGCGTCGACCGGCGCCTTGCTCATCAGCGGTATCGCGGATTCAAGGGCGCCTCGAGATGTCTGCAAGTTCAGCGTCACTTCGGGTTGGACTTGCCGGTGATTTTTCCAGCTCGAATAGATCTGGCTCAGGCGGGCAAGCGGCGATACATGGCGACCGATGTTGTAGGCTCTTTGCGTTGTCGCAGCCGCATCGAGCGAAAAGCCCAACGCCTCTGGCGTGAAGACCTGGTTTTGCAGACCGTTGGTCACCAGGATTGCATATTCCTGGTTCCATCGTTCATCGAGCATTTGGGCGGCTTCTTCTTTTTTGGTTCCGCTCAAATCCAACTGGCCTACCATGACCCCTGGGTAAATGCGCTCGCCGAGTTCGTAATAACCATAGACCACTGCCGCGATCGCAAAGCCCGCCAAAAGGACAGCGGCTAATCCGACCGCCACGAGGATCGACAGCATGCCCACGAGCCCCACATTTTTACGCCGTGGCAGCTTGAACACGACCAATCCATTTGGTGGATAGGCATTTTCCGCGTCTTCTGGATAGACAAAAGAATCTGGCATGACCGGCCTGGTTGAGAGTGACACCTCTACTAGACGTTCGAAAAAAACGATAAGTTCCTCGAAGATCGAGAATTCATGCAATTATCGCTTGCGAAGCCAGTATACCAATCATTCCAAATTCTTTTCATTAGGTTATAATAATCGCAGAGCAAACAATTGAGAACCTGTTCGAGTGCCATAGCACGCGAATAGAAACCTTCGGGGCAGGGTGAAAGTCTGTGCGGCTTGTACTGCGCAAACCTATTCCCGACCGGCGGTAAAGCCCGCGAGTCCTCTTTGAGGACATGATCCGGTGCAACTCCGGGGCCGACGGTACAGTCCGGATGGAAGAAGGTTCAGCGTGACGCTGGGGTCCAGTCCCCGGGCCGGTTGCGCGCTGCAAGACTCTGCCCCGTTATTTAACGACAGGGTCTTTTTTTATGATGAACGACAGGATATTTTTGATAAAACCAAAGCAGCGGAGCGTGAGTGTGCCGGATCTGCGGCGGCTGATCATCATTCCGCTTTCTGTCCTGGCGGCGCTCATTATTTGGGAGATGGCGGTGCAGCTTTCGAAACTGCCCGCATTTATCCTGCCGCCTCCCACGCTTGTCTGGAGCCGGTTTGTTCTGGTTCTAAATGACGGCAGCCTCTTGCGCCACCTTCTTGTCACGCTCGTCGAAGTGCTGGTGGGTCTCGCCGCGGGTGTGACCGCTGCGACTATCCTGGGGTACTTGCTGGCAAAATCCAAAATGATCGAACGGATACTTTCTCCATACATTGTCGCCAGCCAGTCGGTGCCGATCGTGGCGATCGCTCCGCTGCTGGTCATTTGGTTTGGAGCTGGTTTATTCTCGAAAATGTTGATTTGCGCGCTCATCGTGTTCTTTCCGGTGCTGGTGAATACCGTAGTAGGGCTAAAATCGGTTCCCGAAGACCTGCACGACCTGATGCGCTCACTGCAAGCCACGCGCCTTCAAACGATTCTTCACCTCGAGATCCCCTCCGCCATGCCGGTTTTTATGGGCGGTTTGAGGATCGGCGCCACGCTTTCTGTGATCGGCGCGGTGGTGGGCGAATTCGTCGGCTCTGATCGCGGGCTGGGGTTTATGATCAATCGCGCCCGGGGTCAATACGACACAGCCCTGGTGTTTGTCGCGGTCTTCTCGTTGGTTTTTCTCGCCATCAGCCTTTACACAACGGTTTTCTTGCTCGAGAAACGGCTGTTATCCTGGCGTGAACCGGGTGACTATCCCGAAAATAAAATCATAAGATAGGGAGCACAGATGTTGAAAAAAACTTGCCGGATGTTCGTCTTAATCGCATTTCTGCTTGCCGCTTGCAGCCCGATAAAAACTGGCAACCCCGCGGCAAATGCACCGCAAAAGATACGCCTGCCAATGGGATATATCCCCAACGTCCAATATGCTCCGTTTTACGTTTCAGCCGAGAAAGGATTTTTCAGGCAGGCTGGTCTGGAGATCGAGTTCGATTACAGCTTCGAGACGGATGGCGTGGCGCTTGTCGGAGCGAATGAGTTGCCGTTCTCGCTTGTCTCAGGTGAGCAAGTGCTGCTGGCGCGCGCCCAGGGCCTGCCGGTGGTTTATGTGATGGCCTGGTGGCAGGATTATCCGGTTGCTGTTGCAGCAATGACCGAAAAGGGAATTCACTCCCCCGCCGATTTGAAAGGTTTGAAAATCGGCCTGCCCGGCCTATTTGGGGCAAGCTACATCGGGCTCAGGGCGTTGTTGGATGCGGGTGGTTTAACAGAGGATGATGTTCGTCTGGAATCGATCGGTTTCAACCAGGTCGAAGCCCTCATCAGCGGCAGGGTCGATGCGGTTGTGATTTATGCTAACAATGAGCCCATCCAGCTTGAAAACCTGGGTTACAAAGTGGACCTGGTGCGCGTGGCAGACTATGTGGAGCTCTCATCTAATGGATTGCTCTCAAATGAAGCAACGATCGCAAATAACCCCGATCTGGTTAAGCGCATGATCGGGGCGTTGCAAAAAGGAATTGCCTACACTCTTGAACATCCGGATGAGGCGTTCGAATTATGTAAGAAATATGTGGAAGGGCTTGACCCGGCTAATCAGAAAGTGCAGCGGGCTGTGTTGAATGCCTCGCTGGAGTTCTGGAAAACCGATCACCCTGGTTATTCGTCTCCCGAATCGTGGGAGAATATGCAGCGCGTGCTGCTGGAAATGGGCATGCTCGAAACGCCATTGGCATTGGATAAGGCCTTCACCAATCAATTCATAGAGAAAAAGTAAAGAAATGGATTCTTTATCTGACCCAGGCCTCCATTCTCAGGACGCCCTGATCGAGGTCCGTGCGGTGAGCAGGGTATTCCCATCGGGTGATGGTGGGCTGCGCGCTCTGGAAAACATCAGCTTCTCGGTCTTTCCGCAGGAGTTTGTGTGCATCCTTGGGCCATCTGGGAGTGGGAAAAGCACCCTGCTCAGGATTCTCGCCGGTTTGCTCCAACCCAGTTCTGGCGAGGTCCGGTTTCACAACCGGACGATCGAAGGCCCGCGCAAGGGTGTGGGTTTTGTTTTCCAGAAATCTAACCTGATGCCCTGGCGGACTGTGCTGCAAAATATCAAGCTGCCGCTTGAATTGGATGGGCAGCCGGCTCTGGATGCGCAAGAAATGGCCCTGAAAATGGTAGAATTGGTGGGTCTTCAAGGCTTCGAGCAGGCGCTGCCGCGCGACCTTTCCGGAGGGATGGCGCAGCGGGTGGCGATCGCGCGAGCCCTGATCCACAATCCGGATGTATTATTGCTTGACGAGCCGTTTGGCTCATTAGATGCGATGACCAGGGAAAGAATGGGTAACGAGCTGCTGCGAATATGGCAGGCGCACAAGAAAACGGTTGTGATGGTGACCCACTCCATCTCTGAAGCGCTTTTTCTGGCCGACCGGGTGCTCGTGCTCAGCCATCGTCCGGGTCAACTGTGTCTTGATTTGCAGGTTAACCTTGCACGCCCACGCCTGGAGGCGATGCGCTATACGGCAACCTTTGGCGAACTGGCCGAAAGCGTGCGCCGGGCAATTGGGGAATCTGAAACGCTCATGGAAGGAGTGTAAACAGATCGTGTTCAAATACCTTTCGGCGATATTCCTGGTGCTAGCCTTGATCGCCCCATCGGGTGCCCCATCGGGGGTTTTTGCGCAGGAGGGCGCGCCTCTTTCCATCGTCGAGGTGGATCTGTGGCCAGAGTTTGACCAGCCCAGCATGCTGGTGATCTATCACATCACGCTGGCTTCGCAGGTGAGCCTGCCGTTTCAAGTGGAGATGAGAATCCCAGCCGAGGCGGGCGCCCCCCATGCCGTTGCGGTCAAACAGCCAGGCGGTGGGCTGATCTCGATACCGTATCAGCAGCAGGCTGAACAGGGCTGGATCAGGGTCACATTTCAGGCGACTGCGCCTGAAATTCAACTTGAGTATTACGACCCCTCCCTCAGGAAGAATGGAAGCCAGCGAACATACCAATACGTCTGGCCGGGAGATTATGCAGTTTCATCACTCGGGATCGAAGTGCAGCGTCCGAAAGACGCCACCGATATGCAGATCAAGCCGGGGATGGTCAGCGCGCATCAGGGCAATGATGGATTGATGTATTACAGCATGAACGTAGGCTCCCTTGAAAAGGGACAGGTGTTCGATATATCGATCGAATATCAAAAGGACACCGATGCTTTGAGCGCCAGCGATATGCCGGTCGAGCCGAGCGCTCCGTTAGAAGGCTCGTTTCCTGGTGAAGCCGGCATCTCGAATTTTTTGCCCGTGTTGCTCGGCATTCTCGGCTTCGCGCTTATTGTGGGGGGAGCCTTCTGGTACTGGCGCTCAGGTTTAAGAAAGGAAGCCCCGCAGCAGGATACCCGCCGGCGGCACAAACCGCCTGCCCTGGCGGTTGAAAGCTCCGCAGATGATCAGGTTTACTGTCATCAGTGCGGAAAACGCGCCCTCCCGGGAGACCAGTTTTGTCGGGCGTGTGGTTCGCAGTTGCGGACAAATTAGCCCTCAAGCAGCGCTATAAAGCAACAAAATGAAAGGAGCTGCCCATTTTTCTGGACAGCTCCTTTTAGGTTTTTAGAGGCGCTTATTCAGCGGGGGTGACGGGGCGGGTGAACCCGGAGACGTCACCGCCCACAGCCACAATCGAATCGTACAGGAATTGAAGCACGTACTTGGGATTGTGGGTGAACGCGCCAGGGTCTTTGTGATAGTACTGGTAATTGTATGCGGCTTTCAAAAGGGTCGGTGTCCAGGCATTGTAAGCCACCGCTCCCTTTTCGCCAGTGTCTGGGACGCCGTCGCTGTCCGCATCCACAAAGAAGTACGGATAGCGGTTGACATCGTAGACGATCGGCGTGCCGGCTTTGACTGCATAAGCCTGAATTGCGGCATACAGGCGTTCGGCAAAGGCGTTGATCTCAACGCTTATGCCCTCTTTGGTATCCCCATTGCCATCGTAATCGATGGGATCAAACCGGTAGGTGGCAGGATCCTTCGGATCGGAGGCGCTTGCATGACAGCCTGCACAGCTTTCAAGCTTTATCCCGAGCGCGTGGACATCGTGGCAATCCTTGCATTTGTTGACCGGATGCTTGGAGTTGAAGCCGACGTAGTCCTTCCCTTCGTACTGGTACGCGCCCTGAACCTCGTTGCCAAACAAAGTAGCGCCCGCAGCGAAGTAGTGGATGCTCGTGAACGGAATGCTTGGATCAGGGGTGTTGGGTTCCTTGTCGGCAAGCGCCTTGTT
>JADYYC010000037.1 GCA_020853835.1 Anaerolineales bacterium | reverse complement strand
TTGTTCCTGTCCTGCTTATCGGGTCGATTGGCTTGATAGTAGGCGTGGTGGTCGGCATATTGATCAGCGGCTTGCAGAAAGGATCGCGCCCCCCCGAGAGCGACCTGGATGGAAAGAAGATGACCTCAGCGCTGCAGGTCTACCGAGACCCGCGCAGCCGCAAGCTCGCGATCGAATATGACGGGTCGTTGCATCAGAGCGCGGTGAAACTTTCAGCAAGCCAGAAGGCGGCGCTGGCCGAGATTTTAGGCGACCTGAGTCTCTGGATTGGGTTGAGACCAGCCGCTCCAACCGCTCTCCAACAACAGACCGAGGGTGAAAAAACTACGGCGCCGCTATCCGCCGGAGACGAGCCGGTTCTGTCCAAAGCGGAGGAGCAGTCGGTAGCGAACCTTCTTGCGGGCGCGGCAGTAAAAATTGCAGAACCGGTCAAAGAGGCGCCAAAGACGATCGCGGGCCAGATCGATGAGATTTTGCAGAGCAAACTGCCTCAGACAGACTTGCGCAACCGGTCAATCCGGTTGATTGAGCTGCCTGAGCGTGGAATGGTCGTTATGGTAGATGGCCAGGCCTACGAAGGCGTGGGAGATGTGCCCGATCAGGAAGTTCGGGGATTGATCCAATCCTGTGTTGCCGAGTGGGAGAAAAGCAGCTAAGCCGCGGGGTTACCCTTTCTCAAGTTGTGGCGGCTGAATTCTACATTTAAGGCTTCCAGCAAAGCCTTTTTTTCATTTTCGGGAAGAAACGCTGCCATTGCTGCCGCAAGGATGCGGTCTCTTAGCGCTGGCCAGGAAATATTTAATACCTCGCACGCATAACGATATTCATCACTCAACGTGATCTGGCTGATGCTTGGATCATCGGTGTTTATGGTGACGTTCAGGCCCATCTCGAGCATCTTTGGGAGCGGGTGGTGTGAAGCCAATTTAACGACCCCAGATTGAACGTTGCTGGTGAGACAGGTCTCAAATGGAAGCTCCCTGCTGCGTGCAAGCTCCGCGACTTCGGGGTCTTCTACCACGCGTATGCCATGACCGATGCGCTCGGCCTGTAAATGCAGAATGGCATTTCGGACGCTTTGCGGTCCGGCCCATTCACCCGCGTGAATAGTGACGTGCAAACCGGCCTGGCGCGCCTCACGAAAAATCCCTGCAAACTCGAGGCCTGAGTGGCGTGCCTCATCGCCAGCCAGGTCGAGGCCGATGATGCCGCGATCGATGCGCTCGGCAGCCAGGCGGGCGACCTGTTCTGCGAGCTGCAAGCTCTCATGGCGGTTTACGCTGACAATTAACCGGACAATGATGTTGTGCTCGTTTTGCGCTTCTTGCGCTGCATCGATCACCCAATCCATCACATCCGGGATCGGGAAATTCTCCTCGCGGCTGAGCGCGACAGGTGTAAACCTCAATTCCAGGTAACGCACATTGTCTGCGGCGGCATCTGCGATCGTTTCACGCGTGATACGCTTAATAATTTCGGGAGATTTGTAAAACTGGCGTAAGGTCATGAATTTCGAGAGGAAGGTTTCCGAGGTGAAGCGATCCTCCTGCCCAATCTGAACCAGGTCGTTCAACTGTCCGGTTCCTGGAATGGGCATCCCGTGCTCACGCCTGACCTCAAGCAGGGTTGAGATGCGGACAGAGCCTTCCATATGGCGGTGTAAATCAACTTTTGGCAGTGTTCTGTAGTAGGAAAGGCGTTGAGTTGTCATCTCTTTTCTTATCTCCGCCGCCGGCGGCGTTTCTTACCACCCGTTCCAGCCCCTTTATCATCTGATGGAACTGCCTCTGATTTGGTCGCTGCTTCCAACTGAAGCTGCATTTCGCTTCCGCCTTGATTCTCCGACCCGTTTGCGCCGGCTTCAGCGCCGGGTTCTAACTGCTCAGCCTGAGTTGAACTGGTTTGAATGCGCGAGAGATCTCGCGGGCGGTAGGTGAACATGCGTGAAATCACACCCAGGCGGATGTTGCTCTGTAAAGTCTGAAACAGCTCTGAAGCGCGGCCTTTGTACTGCACGAGCGGGTCGCGCTGGGCATAAGCTTCTAATCCGATTGAAACCCGCAAAGCTTCCATCTGGGTCAGGTAATCGACCCAAAGCTCGGTGATCACGCTTAATAGCAATGAGCGATAGATATTTGACAGGACCCGGCGACCAAAAACTTCGACAATGATCTGGCGCTGATCCTCGTCCAGGCTGTCGAAGGTGAGGCGGATTACGGGCGAATCCTGGTGCAGCCCTAAGATCGAGATCAGCTCTTGCTGGATAGGTTCCTCAAGGTCTGCGATCGTTGCGCTCGCAAGCCGGCTGAATTCAGCCTCCCCCCAGGTTTTGCTAAGCGTCTGTTGCGCCTGTTCAAGATGTTCCAATACCTCATCCGCGATCAGGTTCGGGCGGATTTCATCCAAAAACCGGGCCGAATAGTAGGTATAGTTCAGGCGGTTTGTGCGCTGAAAAACCCTTCGATGCGTCCGGCGATCAAAGGTGGCTTTGGAACCCTGGGGCATTTGGAGAAGCAGCCAGTAAATTTCGTGCTCTGAATATGGGCGGGGCAGGCGCGAAAGCAGGTTGTCCAAATCCTTAGCGATTTGCCCGCCTTCGCTCACCAACCGTTCGATTCGTTTTTGAAGCGCGGACTGAGTTGCCGCGAGCAGATCCCGAGAAAGCGCCCCCCAGTATTTTGGATCCAGATCCGAGGCGGCGATCTCCAGCGGTTCACCAATGCGCATTTCGATCGTGCTCACCAATCTTTCTGCAGTGATTGAATGGATATGGTGAACCACCAGTTCTCGCACATCATCTTCAAGGGACCTGGGATCTTCCCGGAGCATTTTTTGCTGCTCGCTGGTGAGCTTCAGCGGAAGCCGGGCCGCGGCGGACAATTCTGCCAGCAACTCGGCAGGTTTACGCTCTTCACCTTCTTCATCGACTTCAAGACCTTCAAAGAAGGTATCGATAAATTCCTGGCGCTCATTGATCTGCGCCTCCATCCGATCCTGCGCCTGGTCGAGGACGGCGCCAAAGCTTTGGAGATAATGGTCCGCCTCAGCCTCCAGGGAGGAACGCGCGATGGAAAGCAGCGCTTTTTTAAGATCCAATTCGTTCGGTGTTTCGGGAAGCTGACGCTGGACTTCCTCGCCCAGAAGCTTCAGGCTGTATGATGGAAAAATCTGGTTGTTGAACGAAATCGGTGGTTGGACCTGGTCCAGCCATGCAATCAGCTTCCAGGGTCCGCCCTCATCTTTGAGCGCCTCTGGAACGCGCCTGAGCACTTCGGTGCGCAGCATTTCGATGACGTCGTCGGTCAGGTCGGCTTTTGTGAAAACCCGGTTGCGTTCCGAGTAAATACGAGCGCGCTGGGCGTTAAGCACGTCGTCATATTCGAGTAGGTGCTTGCGGACATCGAAGTTTGCGCCTTCAACGCGCGTCTGGGACTGCTCGATCATGCGGCTTACCAACCCCATCTCCAGAGGCAGGGCGTCGTCAATTTTCAAGCGCTGCATCATCGCATCAGCCTGTTGGCCGCCAAAGAGGCGCATCAGATCGTCTTCCATGCTCAAGAAGAAGCGCGACGATCCGGGGTCGCCCTGCCTGGCTGAGCGGCCGCGCAGTTGATTGTCAATTCGCCGGGCTTCGTGACGCTCAGAGCCGATTACATGAAGGCCGCCCAGGGAACGTACCTGCTCCATTTCTTTCAGATGGTTTAAGAAGAACTCGATTTCGGCATCGTATATCCCGTAATCCGCCGGGTCCATAGCCAAAAGCGTCTCTTTACGCTCTTGATCGGTCATATCGTAGGCATTCTCGTAGCCTGCCCGATACAGGATGCGGTTCACCGCCGCGATATTTTCCTCCGCCAACTCGCCGCCCAACTTGATGTCGACGCCACGCCCGGCCATATTGGTGGCGATTGTGACCGCGCCAAACGATCCGGCGCCGGCGATGATCTGGCTCTCTTCTGTGTGCTTGCGCGCATTCAACACCTGGTTCGGAATCCCGGCCTGAAGGTCGGCTTGAAGCCGGGGAATATCGCCCTCTGTGAGATCCAGGATGTCGATCAGTCGGGCGAGGTTGGCCGGATCGTCAGGCACAAACGGCAGGTTGAGTTCGCGCGCAAGCTTGCGCATCTCGGTGATATCCAGATTTTCAAGGGGCGAGTTCAAGAAGCTGAGCGCTGGAATCTGGCGGCCGTCTTCCTGGTAATTGTGCTGTGTGATCCAGGCATCCCTGATCAGCAGAACCTGCGCTAACCGGCGGAGAGGCTCGGCTCGGAGGCGGTTTGCCAAACGTTCGGAGTTTTCAACAGAGGTAGTGCCCACGAGAACAGGCTGCCCGCGGGTATGCGCGATCAGGATTTCCTGGCAAATAGCGCGCAGCTTTGTCTCGACCGTGCGATAGACGACATCGGGATAATCTTTTCTGCGCCAGAAAAAGGGCTGGCGAGCGGAATCGGTCTTGCGGGCATAATAGTGAAACTTGTAACCCTGTTCATCCCGGCCTTCGAGTTCTTCGAGCTCGGAATCGGGCATGATTGCCTGGTATTCAAGGTTGGTCGGGATTTCCAACACACCAAGTGAGTAGATTTTGTCAAACTCCTCAGATTCGGTCACCGCAGTTCCGCTCATCCCGGCCAGTTTTTGATACATGCGGAAGTAATTTTGAATGGTGATCGTGGCGTAAGTGACCGATTCGCTCTCGACCTTGACTCCCTCTTTTGCCTCGACTGCCTGGTGCAGGCCGTCGGACCAGCGCCGGCCGGGCATCATCCGGCCTGTAAATTCGTCGACAATGATGACCTTGCCAGCTTGAACCAGGTATTCCTTGTTCCTGCGGTAAAGGAATTGTGCTCTTAGCGCCTGTTCCAGGTTGCCCATGAGGCGCGCTTGTTCGGGCGTAACGTCTTCGGGCCGTTCCGGATCGCGCAGCGGAATGCCGAGCAGCTCTTCGACATGGACTTCGCCGAGCTCGGTAAGCGTGACGGTGCGGTCTTTTTCGTCAATTTCAACGTCTTCGGGCTTCAAACCCTTGACCACCTGCGCCATGCGCACATACCACTCGCCTTCGTCCTGGGCGGGTCCCGATATAATCAACGGCGTGCGCGCTTCGTCAATCAGGACGTTGTCAACTTCGTCGATGATCGCATAGTAGTGGCCGCGCTGCACTCGCTCTGTGAGGCTCATTGTCATGTTATCGCGTAAATAATCGAACCCAAATTCGCTGTTTGTCCCGTAGGTAATGTCGGCGAGGTAAGCCTCGGCCCGGGGCACCATGCGCAACTGATGCTGATCTTCATGCGGAGATTCGCGTCCCAGATCGATCAGGAATGCCTTCTTGCCATTTTCAGTGCGCGCCGCCATTTGCAGCACGCCAACGCTCAGTCCAAGCAGGGCATAAATGGGAGCCATCCAACGCGCGTCACGGCGTGCCAGGTAATCGTTGACGGTGATCAGATGCACGCCCCGGGCAGTGAGAGCATTCAAATAGATCGGCAGGGTCGCAACCAGCGTTTTCCCCTCGCCGGTGCGCATTTCGGCAATTTTCCCTTGATGCAGGACGATGCCGCCGATGAGTTGAACATCGTAATGGCGCAAGCCGATGGTGCGTTTGCTGGCCTCACGCACAACGGCAAAAGCATCGGGCAAGATCTCGTTGAGCGCTTCCTGTTCAGCATGTTTTAGCTCAGAAGGGTCTTCGATGCCGCGCGTCCGTTCTTCAAGGAGTTGCTTGAAATCGCGCGTCTTCTCTTGAAGCTCCTGGTCGCTCTTCGATTCGTAGAGTGGCTCGAGGAGATTGATCTGGTCAACGATCTCTGTAAGTTTTTCAATTTCACGTTTATTGGGGTCGCCCCCCACCAAACGAACAAATCTTTTAAGCATCTATCTATTTCCTCTAGATCGCGGATTATAGCATGAAGCAGTGAAATGGACGCATAAGGTTCTGTACAGCAATGCGTAAGAAAGCATTAATGTACGGTTATGAGTACGATTTCTCGCGAGGCGGTTCAGGAGGGTGCTCTAAAATTTTAGCGTAGATATATCTGGAGATTTCCCGAAAAGACGCGATCGCCGGGGCAGCAAGGAAGATGCCCAGCACGCCAAATTGCGACCCAGCTGCCAGCGCCCCGATCAGGACCACGAGCGGGTGCAGGTCAACTGCGTGACCCAGGACGCGCGGGACGATGAATTGATTCTCGAAGAACTGTACAAGCAGGTAAAAAATGGCAACGATCAGCCCGAATGTGAAATGATTGAGAGCGAAATGGGTCGAACCGAAGATCAAGGCGACGCTGACCGCGGGGATGAAGGCCAGTAAAGGTCCAAGCGAGGGGATCATCTCCAGCATTCCTGAGAGAAAGCCAAAGAAAATTGGCTGGGGCAGGCCGAGGACGCTGGCGCCAAGCCACACTGCAAATCCCACGATGATCATCAAGGTGATCTGGCCCCGCACGAAGCCCTCCCAAATTGCACCCAGGCGGCCAAACAGCGCTTCAATCTCATCTTTATACGCGGGTGGCAGCATATTCGGGATGATGCTCCTCATTTTGTGAGCATCGAAACTCAAATAGACGCTGATAAACAGCGAGAAGAAAATGGCTACACCTGCTGAAGCAAGCGCGCCAACCGCCCTCACCAGGACCCCCAGCGTTGAGGCAAGGCGAGAGACGAGCTCGTCGTACGCAATATCGAGATTCAACTGACCAACGGGCTGGTTTTTCGAGACGTTCTCGAGCGATTCGATCAGCGGCCGGAGTAATTGCTCGAGCGCCGAACCCATCAAGGGAATCTGCGCAATCCCGGTTGAAAAATCAGTCAGTTTGACGGCAAAATCTTGAAGCAGCTTTTGAAAGTCGATACCGGAGACCAAACCAATCACATTGACGACGGAAGGTATCAGCACGAGGGGCAGCAGCAGGATGATCAACAAGGCCAGGAAATAGGTGAGGGAAATAGCCAGGCCGCGTTTCATTCTCAACCGGGTTTGAAAGAAGACTACGACCGGTTGGACGACAAACGCAATCAGGCTTCCGATAATGACGAGCGGGATGACGCTGCGCGCGAGGTAAATCACCACCAACACGAAGACAAATAAAATGATGCTCATAATGTACTTGGTGGTGGGTTTCCAGAGCGTGGCGATCGGCGTGCGCTCTACTTGCGCCTCTTTGGCCTGACTACCATCTGGTGGTCCCGGTGATTGGGATGGTTGGATAATAGATGCCCCCTCGTTTTTTCGTCGGGAGAAATATCCAAGGATTACGATAAACGCCCCCAACGCGACTGATAACACGCCGGCGATTATATGAAGACCGGGGTGGGTTTTTTTG
This sequence comes from Anaerolineales bacterium, assembly GCA_020853835.1. GTDB lineage: Bacteria > Chloroflexota > Anaerolineae > Anaerolineales > UBA4823 > UTCFX2. Next base: position 3,290 of record JADYYC010000037.1, on the reverse strand, counting down.
GATTGGTCTGCTCGAAAAATAATCGTCTTCATAGCCTGTCGGGCGAAAATGTGCAGTCCGTCACAGGTTGATTATACACGACCCCGATTATCTCGAAACGACGACCCTGTTACAGAAAAACTAAACAAGCGATGGTTGCAGGAAACGCCATTGAGAGAGTATGTGGGAATAGTGGCGCAAGCGGTCGGTGAGAACGAATTTTTTAAGCAGGATAGGCGCTCTTTTTAAGACTGGCCTGCTTCTTACATGCTATAATCTTTGAGTAGAACTGTTGTCCGATAAAAAGTTTAGTAACGGACTTTCTTCGTCGTAACCTCAATGTCTTTTGTGCATCTTCACGTACATTCGGAATATTCGCTTTTAGATGGTTTTAGCAACATCAAAAAGCTGGTCGAGCGCGCAAAAGAGATGAACATGCCTGCCCTGGCGCTGACCGATCACGGCACGATGTTCGGGGTGATCGAGTTCTACAATCAGGCCATTAAATCCGGCATAAAACCAATAATCGGAATCGAAGCGTATTTAGCGCCACGCGGGATGCGCTCGCGCGACCCCCAGATCGACAAAAAATCCACACACCTGTTGCTGCTGGCGGAGAATCAGACCGGTTACCAGAACCTGCTCAGGTTGGCCAGCGCGGCTCAATTGGATGGATTCTATTATTACCCGCGCGTGGATCATGAACTGTTGGCAAAGCACGCCGAGGGTTTGATTTGCACTTCTGGTTGTATGTCCGCTGAAGTGCCGCGTTTGCTGACTAATGGAGATGTTGAAGGCGCTCGAAAACAATTGGATTGGTATTACGGCGTCTTTGGAAATGATCGCTTTTTCCTGGAACTGCAACAGCACGATATTCCAGAACTCGAGCGCATTAACCGCCAGCTAGTCCAGCTTGGACGCCGATACGAGGCGCAATTTGTCGCCACCAACGACGTCCATTACATCGAGCCGGAAGACGCGCGCTTGCAGGACATCATGCTGGCGATACAGACCGGCTCTCTTTTGAGCGATCCAAACCGCATGCGCATGACAGACGGGAGTTATTACCTGCGCAGCCCGGCCGAGATGGCGCGCCTGTTTGCCGAAGTACCCGAGGCGCTCTCGAACTCGCTGGTTATCGCCGAACGATGCAACGTGGACCTGGGGTTCAAAGGCTATCACCTCCCGAATTTCGACGTTCCCGAAGGCAGCACCCCACAGAATTATCTGAGATCCCTCTGTTTGGAGGGACTGAAGCGACGTTATGGGTCGAAAGCGGAAGACCCCTCGATCCAACAAAGGCTGGATTATGAGCTTGAAATTATCCACCAGATGGGTTTCGATACCTATTTCTTGATTGTGTGGGATCTCTGCCAACATGCCAGGCAGCGTTCTATCTGGTATAACGCCAGGGGCTCCGCAGCTGGATCGATCGTTGCCTACACACTGGATATCACCCTGGTCGATCCAATCGAGCACGGATTGATCTTTGAGAGGTTTCTTAACCCGGGCCGCATTTCGATGCCCGACATCGATTTGGATTTTCGGGACGACCGGCGGGTGGAAATGCTCGAATACGCGGCCCATAGGTACGGCGACGATAAGGTCGCTCAAATCATCACGTTTGGCACCCTGGGCGCGCGGGCGGCGATCAGAGACGTCGGTAGGGTGATGGATATCCCGCTTTCGGACGTGGACAGGATCGCGAAGCTGGTCCCGAACGTGCCCGGCAAACCCGTAACCATCACCCAGGCGCTCGAAGAAGTTCCGGACTTCAAGAAGGCCTGTGAAAGCGAAGACTACCTTAGAGAATTGGTGGAAACTGCGGCAAAAGTCGAAGGGGTGGTGAGAAACGCCGGCACCCACGCGGCGGGAGTGATCATCACCGACCAGCCGATCATCGAGTATATCCCGCTTCACCGGCCAACCGGCAACACCTCCAGCGAAAGCCCGGTGAAAACGGTCACCCAGTTTGAGATGAACGTCCTCGACTCCCTGGGACTGCTGAAGGTGGATTTCCTGGGCCTTGCGACGCTGACGATCATGGCGCGGGCTTGCGATTTAATTCGCGAGCGGCACGGCGTCCATTACACCCTCGACACGATCCCCACCGAAGACCCTGAAACTTACGCCCTTCTAGGACGCGGCGAGACGGCTGGGGTTTTCCAGGTGGAAGGTTCTGGAATGCGCCGCTGGCTCATGGAGATGAAGCCCAAAGAGCTCAAGCACGTGGTGGCGATGGTGGCTCTTTTCCGGCCCGGCCCGATGGACTTCATCCCCGGGTATATCCGGCGCATGCATGGCGAGGAGGAAATCGGTTACAAGCATCCGATGCTTGAAGAGATTTTCAAGGAGACGTATGGTTATCCGGTCTACCAGGAACAGCTCATGTTTGCCGTGATGAAGCTGGCCGGATATTCCGCGCCCGAGGCCGATGACCTGCGCAAAGCGATTTCGAAGAAATTGCGCGACAAACTGGACAATCATCGCCACAAGTTTATCGAGGGGGCGCAGAAAAAAGGGATTCCCCCCGAGACCGCAAAGGGCATTTTTTCTGATTGGGAAGAGTTTGCGCGCTACGGTTTCAACAAAAGCCATGCCGTCGATTACGCTGTGATCGCCGTTCAGACGGCTTATCTCAAACTGCATTACCCGGTCGAATACATGACCGCGCTGCTGTCGGTCTCGAAAACTGATACGGCGAAGGTGGCGCTTTACACCGCAGACGCCCGGCGGATGGGCGTGCAGGTTTTCCCGCCGGATGTCAACGTGAGCGAGTGGGATTTCTCAATCGAAGATTGTGGTGATGGCGACGCGGTCATCCGTTTTGGACTGGGCGCGGTCAAGAATGTCGGCCAGGGCGCGGTTGAAACGATTTTAGCTGCCAGAAAAGATCAGGCCTTCTCAGACCTCAACGATTTCGCCCGCCGAGTAGACCTGCGGCAGGTCGGGAGGCGGGCGCTGGAATGCCTCACCAAAGTCGGCGCGCTCGATACTTTCGGCCCGCGAACGTCGCTGCTTGACACGCTGGACCGCATCCTCTCCGTCAGCGCCTCGCACTTTCGAGCGGCGGAAGCGGGGCAGATGAGCCTGTTTGGCGCCCAGACCGGCCTGGAGGAGACGATCCCGCTGCCCGACCCGAGCACAGAATTTGGAAAACGTGAGATCCTGAACTGGGAGAAAGAGCTCATCGGGTTGTATATCTCCGATCATCCACTGGCGCCAATGATGAATGATCTGCAGGATTTTATCTCGCATTCTTCCGCGCAACTTGGGGAGGCTGCGCAAGACGAGCGTGTGCGAGTTGCGGG
>JADYYC010000036.1 GCA_020853835.1 Anaerolineales bacterium | reverse complement strand
TTGGCAGGGCTAAATCACGATCAGCAGGATCGCAAACAGGGCGACCAGGATGCCGATGGTCTGGATGGTCGAGAGGCGCTCCTTGAGGACCAGCCAGGCGAGCAGGATGGTCGAAGCGGGATAGAGCGAGCTTAGAACGGCTGCGAGATCCAGACGTCCAAGCTGACCCGTGACGACGTAGAGCACATTTCCCAGCGTATCGAGCAGGCCGACTAAGAAGACGGGGAACAAGTGCGCCCATCCGGGGGCCCAGGGCTGGCGCGAGGCCAGCGCAACCGCGGCCAGCAACAATATCGAAGCCAGGCGGGTTATTATCACCGGCCAGAAGGTCGATGCCTGGCTGGCCTGATGGAGCATGGTGAAAAACAGGCCAAACGAGGCGCCCGCGGCGAGGGGCAGCGCCAGCGTGGAGAAATTGAAACGGATGCGGTCGCCCCCGCTGTATGAAACGAGCAAAATAGCCAGGAGCGCCAGGGCGATCCCCACGACCGTGGTCGCTTCGGGCAGCCCCTGAAAGGCGATCCCCAGGGCGACCGGGATCGCGGCGCCCAGCAGGGCGGAGACCGGCGCGGCGATGCTCATCTGCCCCGAAGCCAGGGCCCGGTAGAGCAGGGCAAGCCCGCCCCCTCCGAATATGCCCGCCAGGCTGGCGAAGCCCCAGACGCTTGGGGGCGGAACGGGCTCTTTGGTGATCGCAACGATGGGGAATAACATCAGCAAGCCGAAGAACTCGGCGCCGATGACAACGCCGTAAACGCCTGTGCGCCGGCTGGTGTATCCGCCCGTAAAATCTGCCGCGCCCCAGACGATAGCGGCTGAAAGCCCCAGGGATACGGCCCCGAATACGTTCTCGCTCACTGCGGCCTTCTCCGGCGTTCTTTGGGGGTCAGGGCGATAATTTCTTCGGGGGTCTTGCCCTGTTCGAGCAGCCATTCGCGGCGCGGCTTGAGCGCGTTGGTCGGGCACACGCCGACGCACTGCCCACAGAACACACAGGTTGTGGCCGGAAGGGGTTCGTTGAAAAAGGTCGAGATCATCGTGTTGAACCCGCGGCCGTTGTAGCTCAGCGCGTAAGTGTACTGGGCGTCCTCGGCGCAGACCTGCACACAGCGCCAGCAGAGCACGCACTTGGAATAATCGCGCACGTACATCGGGTTGTCGTCGAGGAGCGCAAACTCGCGCTTTTGCGCCGCGGGGAAGCGCTGCGTATCCGCGCCGTAGTCCTCGATCATCTGCTGGATTTCGGGGGCTTCGCTCAGATCGACCGCTGAGCTGAGCATTTCCAGGATCGTGCGCCGGCTGCGCAGCACGCGCTCGGATCGGGTGTGCACCACCATGTTCTGGGCTGCCTGGGCCACGCAGGAAGCCGCCAGAACCCGCGCCCCCTCGACTTCGACGACGCAAGTGCGGCAGAGCCCGTTGGAGGTGGTGGCTTCGTGATAGCAGATCACCGGGATTTCGATCCCGGCCTCGCGGGCGGCCTGAAGGATGGTCGTCCCTGCGGGGACGGTGACAGCGCGCCCGTCAATTGTCAGAGTGATCTCGTTATTTGTCGTCGATTCCATTAGGATGCTCCAAACATCTCGGGCCAGAGGCGGATGGCGCTCAGCGTGGCGGTTGCGGCGGTCTGTCCCAGCCCGCAGATCGAGGCGTCGCCCATCGTCCAGCCGACATCGGAGAGGCGCGCCACGTCTTCGGACTGAGCCTCCCCGGCCGCGACCCGCCCGAGGATCTCGAACTGGCGCTGCGTGCCGAGCTGGCAGGGGTAGCACTTGCCGCACGATTCATGCGCAAAAAAGCGGGCCAAATTGAGCAGCACCTGGCGCAAGTCGTGGGTCTGGTCGATGGCTAAGACCACTCCCGAGCCGAGCGGCAGCCCGGCAGATTTCAGTCCTTCGAAGGACATCTCGACGTCGAGCTGGTCGGGGGTGGCAAACGCGCCGGCCGCTCCGCCGACGAGGACGGTCTGGAGCGGGCTGCCGCTGCGCATCCCACCCGCCAGGTCGTCGAGCAGGTAGCGCAGGCTGACGCCAAAGGGGACCTCGTAAACGCCCGGCGATTTCACGTCGCCCGAGAGGCAGAAAAGCTTCGTGCCGGGGGATTTCTCCGTCCCGGCCCGGCGGAAAGCCTCCGGGCCCTCTGCCAGGATAAACGGGATGTTGCAGAGCGTCTCTACGTTGTTAATCACGGTCGGTTTGCCAAACAGTCCGGAGGTGGTTGGGAAGGGCGGTTTCAGGCGTGGGAACCCGCGCTTTCCTTCGATCGATTCGAACAGGGCGGTCTCCTCGCCGCAGATATAAGCGCCGGCCCCCAGGCGGAGCTCGATCTCGAAATCAAAACCCGACCCCAAAATGTTCTTTCCCAGGTATCCGGCAGCTTCCGCCTCTGCAACTGCGTCCCCCAGCGTCTTGTAAGACTGAAGATATTCGCCGCGGACGTAGATATAACCTTTGGGAGCGCCAATCGCATAGCCGGCGATGATCATCCCCTCCAGGGTGAGGTGCGGGTCGTCCTCCATCAGGACGCGGTCTTTGAACGTGCCCGGTTCGGACTCGTCGGCGTTGCAGACCACGTACTTTGGCTCGCCGGGAGCCTGGGCTGCGCCCTCCCATTTGACGCCGGTGGGGAAGGCCGCGCCGCCGCGCCCGACCAGTCCCGAATCTTTGACCGCGTCGATCACCGCCCCGGGCGAAAGGCTCAGGGCGCGGCGCAGGCCGGCGTATCCGCCGCCTTCGAGGTACTCTGCCAGCGTGGTCGGGCGGCCCTTGCCGCAGTTCTTGGTCAGGCGGCGCTGCGTTCCGCCAACGATCGCTCTCGGCGCGGGCAGCTTCCCTGCGAGGAGATCTTCAACCGCATGGCTGTTGATCTCCCCCGCAGCGGATTTGCCGACCAGCGCGGCGGGGGCGTGCTCGCACAGACCCAGACAGGGGGCGCGCTGGACCGTAAAGGCGCCATCCGCGCTCGTCCCGCCTTCCCGGATGCCCAGGTGGCGGCAGACGGTCTCGAGCACTTGCTCGCTGCCGCGCAGCGCACAGGCGATATCGGTGCAGATGTGCACGACGGCCTGACCGGGCGGCGCTGAATAGAAGAGGCTGTAAAATTCGATCACGCCGTGGACATCGGCTAATGGCACGCCCAGAGACCGCCCGATTTCTTGCGCGACCGCCTCCGGAATGTAGCCATAGATTTCCTGGGCGGCGTGAAGCGCCGGCAGGAGGGCCGAGCGGCCCTGGGTTTGCATAGATTGAAGTTGTTCTTGCAGAGGGGAGAGATCGAAATTTGACATAGGCTATCCGTTATTCAGAAGTATAAACCAAAATCGATAGATTGGCGAAAAAAAAAACGCCAAAACGTTTGCGAAAGCCCGCCCCTGGCGCTTGACCCTGGTCGTTATTTTATATACAATGAGAAATATGTCACATATATGTAAGTGTATCCGGTGTCTATCGTTCTGGCTGTTGGCGGCCGGCCTGGCGTCTTGTAGCGCGCCTGAACTGGGGGACGCGACGGCGTTCACGCCCAGCCCGACCGGCTCGACACAGGAGACGCCAACTCCTGCGCCGACGCTGACCCCAACCGGACAAACGCTGCCCTTGCTCGCAACCGAGACGCTGACCGCGACGGCCACGCTGACGCCCACCCTGACCGCCAGCCCCACCTTGAGCCCGACGGTCACGGTCGAACTGCTCGCGACCGAGACCTGGACGCCCGTCCCGACCGTCAAGGAGCCCAACCTGCGCGACCAGGAACGAAAGTTCGACCCGGGAATCTCCCGGGGCTGACGACACTGACCCCGGGGTGAACGTGTTTCACCCGAAACGCTGAAGACACAAACACCGATCTCGATGCCTCGTTTTGCCGTCCGCCTGTGTTTGTGTATCGTCCTGTTGACCTTTCAACCCGCGCAACTGGGGCGCCACTTCCTGCCAAAACTCGAAGAGAGCGTGATCGCGCTGCCGATCTGCGTCATCCAGGGCCGCGATTTGAGCTCGCGCTACCAGGGGCGCACCGTGCGGGTGTCTGGCGTGGTGACGGCGGATTTTGACATAACGTCCCAAAAGGGTTTTTTTATCCAGGACGAGAATTGCGATAACGATCCCGCCACTTCGGACGGGATTTTTGTTTTCCTGGGGGAGCGCGTGGAGGTCGTGACAAGCGGGGATATGGTGCGCGTCACCGGCGTGGTGCAGGAATACTACGGCATGACCGAGATCGGGGCTGCTCCGGAAAATGTCGTGCTGCTTTCCACCGGCAACCCCCTCCCGGCAGCCCAGGAGCTCAACCCCCCATTCGATAATCAAACCGCCCGGATCTATTTCGAAGCGTTGGAAAGCATGCGGATAAGGCTCGAAGAGGGGCTTGTCGTGGGCCCGACCGACGCGGACGATCGTTCCTGGCTGGTGCGCTCCGACCTGGGCGTCAGGCGGGTTCTGTACGAAGACCCGCGCGGCAGCGGCGAGGTGATCTGTGCGGACGACGAAGGGCGCTTCGAGATCGCGCCGGAGGTAAAGACCGGCGACCGGGTGCGCGGGCTTGAAGGGGCGCTGGATTTCAGGATGGGGGTTTACTGTATGCAGCTGACCGTCATGCCCGAGGTGCAGGTTTCCCTAGCGGATTACACCCCCGGAGCGCCGATGTCAGAGCCCGCGCTGATCACCCTGGCGACGTTCAACTTGCAAAACCTGTTCGACGCCGACGACGACCCGCTCACCGCGGACCAGGTGCTGTCCAGGGCTGAGTACGAGCGCCGTCTGCAAAAACGCGCCCTCGCCATTTCCAATGACCTGGCGTACCCCGCGATACTGGGTCTGCAAGAGGCCGAAAACCGGGGCGTCCTGGAGGCGCTGGTCAGCCGGCCCGAGTTCAGCGTGAATTACGAGATCGTGCATTACGATGGGCCCGACCCGCGAGGTTTGG
>JADYYC010000035.1 GCA_020853835.1 Anaerolineales bacterium | reverse complement strand
TCCGCCCGCCGCTAAAAGCCTCCACCCGCTCCTTTGGGAAGGTTTTATCCCCGTTCGCCAGGTAACTCACCAGCCCAAGCGAGCCATCCGGGAAGACGAAGCTCATCACCACGTTATCTTCACGGTATCGGCCGGCGTCTGGCAGGCCGTGAGCGCTCACGGAGACCGGCAAAGCGCCCGTCAGGTAGCACAAGAAATCGATGAAATGGCAGCCTTCTCCGATGATCCGCCCGCCGCCCTGTTCGGGGTCCTGCGTCCAGTGATTGCGGGGCAGAAAACCCGCGTTCACCCGGTAGTGAACATAGAGCGGTTCGCTGCGCCTGTCCAAGAAGTCCTTCATCTCCACGGAAAGGGGCGCAAAGCGGCGGTTAAACCCGACCATGAACATCCTGGGAGAGCTGCCCTGTTGGGCCTTTTCCAGCGCCGCTCGGATCGCATCCAGCTCTTCCACGTTCAGCGCCAGGGGTTTCTCGCAAAAGACGTGCTTACCAGCTTCGAGCGCGGCGATGACCTGCTCCGCGTGCAGATTGTGGCGCGTCAGGACTGCGACCGTGTTGACCGCCGCATCATCAAAGACCCGCGCCGGATCCGCGGCGGCGTAACTAAAGCCAAAACGCTTTGCCGCATGACTGGCGTTCACCCCCGAGGCCGAGACCACGCCTACCGGTTCGATCCCCGGGACGCTTTTGAGCGCCGGCAGCATCACCATCATAGCGAAGTTGCCGGCGCCCAGCACGCCCAGCTTGACCGTCTCTTTTTGCGCCCTGCCGGGTTCAACAGGCGGGACAGCCGGCAATGCCACGGTCCCCGCGGACACCCTGGAGGGAGGCTGAGCGGCCGCGCCGGGGTAGGTCAGCAGCACCCCCAAAAAAGGGGCGTCCTTTTTGCCGGTGATCAACTCGTAAGCCTGAGGCGCCTGGTCGATCGTGAAGCGCTGGGTGATGAGCGACTGCACGTCGACCTGCTTTTGCGCCAGCAGATCGACAAAGGCTTCCAGGTTGCGCCCCTCCGTCCAGCGCACATAGCCCAGAGGGTAATCCACCCCGCCTTCTTCGTAGGATGGATCGTAGCGCCCCGGCCCGTACGAGCGCGAGTTCAGGAAGGTCAGCTCTTTCTCATAATAGACTTTGCGCGGCAGTTCCAGCCCGACCGCGCCGACGGCAACCACGCGCGCCCGGTCGCGGGCAATCACCCCGGCAAGCTCGACCGGGTCGTTGGCGCTCGTATCGGCGCAGATCAGCACCGCATCGCAGCCCTGCCCGCGGGTGAAGCTCTGCGCGGCCTCCAGCGCCTCGGCGCGGATCACCGCCTCGGCCTGCAAAGACCGCGCCAGCGCGACCCGGTTCGGGTCCAGGTCTATGCCAATCACTTTACAGCCCGCCGCCCTGGCGATCTGGATCGCCAGCAGCCCCAGCAAGCCTAACCCGATCACCGCGACGCGCTCGCCAAGCTGGGCTTCAGCCAGCCGGAAGCCGTGCAGGGCGATCGCGCCGAGGGTGGTGAAGGCCGCAGATTCGAAGTCAACTTCGTCTGGCAGCCGCGCGAGCAGGTTTTGCGGCACGCAGACGTACTCGGCGTGCACGGCGAACCCGCCGCCCGCACACGCCACGCGCTGCCCGACCTTGTAACCCGCCAGGCCCTCGCCCAGCGCGACGATCGTCCCAGCCGAGGCATAGCCCAGCGGCATGGGCTGCTCCAGCCGGCTAAAGGCCGCCTCGAGCGTGGGGACCACGCCCTCACGCCGTGCTTTATCGATCACCTGGCGCGCCAGGTCGGGCCGTGAGCGCGCCTTCCCCACCAGCGACTTCTCAGCAAACGAAACCAGCATGCGCTCCGTCCCTGCGGACACAAGCGAGGCCGCGGTTTGAACCAGCGCCTCACCGCTTTGCGGTACGGGCGCTGGCGCATCTGCCACGATGGTCTCACCGTTTTTTAGATTTTGAAGGACCTGTTTCATCCACGCTCAACTTTTCTGATCAGAGATTTTTTCAATCCAGCCACCGGGATTATAGCGCATTAATTTTACGGGTGATATGCGCCGGGATTCCGAGATCCGGGTGGATGGGGAGCTTGTCTATCAAAACGGGCGCTTCGTCATCTGAGCGGAAAATCCACTCCCCCGACCGCCCGGCGAGTGCCTCAATCCAGATCGCACATCCGGCGGTATAAACCGCCCTTTGCCAGCAACTCGGCGTGCGCGCCGCGCTCGACCAGCCGGCCTTTTTCCATCACCAGGATCTCGTCCATCATCTCCATCCCTACCAGCCGGTGGGTGATCATCAACAGCGATTGCCCCGCAGCCGCCCGATAGACTGCCTGGAGCGCCTGCAGCTCGGACAGCGGGTCCAGGTGCGCCATCCCCTCATCCAGGATCAGGAGCGCCGCCGGTTTAAGCAGCGCCCGCGCCAGCGCAATCCGCTGTCCCTCCCCCCCGCTGAGCTTCAACCCCTGCTCACCGGCCCAGGTGTCATAACCCTGAGGCAGTCCCAGGATGAACTCGTGTATCCCGGCCAGGCTCGCGGCCCGAAAGATCTCCTCGTCGCTGGCGCGCGGGTTTGCGATGCGCAGGTTATCTCGCAGGCTGGCGCTGAAAAGATAGCCGTTCTGCGGCACAACCGAAATGCGGGCGCGCAGCGCCTCCTGGGCGTAATCTCGCAGCGGGCGCCCTCCAAGCAGGATTTCACCCTCCTGGTATTCCCAAAAGCGCAGCAACAGGTTGACCAGGGTG
>JADYYC010000034.1 GCA_020853835.1 Anaerolineales bacterium | reverse complement strand
TTCAGGACGGAGGGGGCGATCTGGAGCAGGAAGGCCTCGATCACGGGCTTGAGCAGCGCCAGGATCGGGATGCGGATGGCAATGCCGATCACGCTGACCAGGGAAAACTGGACGAGCTGCGCCGGAAGGCGCTTGGAGCGCGAATCGGGGTAGGTCCAGAAGCGGTTCCAGGTGAAGTTATTCAGGATGGCGGCGAAAAAGGAGATCGTGCCAGCCAGGACAAGCGGCGTCTGAAGAAAATGGATCAGCAGGTTCAAGACGCCGAAATCGACCACCGCGCCGATCACGCCCACGACCGCAAACCGCGCAAAGCGCGTGCGCTCGCGGGCGTTGGTGATGATGGTCGTCATGCCCTGCCGAGCTCCTTCTCGAAGTAGGGGAGGGTGTGCCGCAAGCCCTCGGCCAGGCTGACGCGCGGTTCCCAGCCCAGAACCTGGCGGGCGCGCGAGATGTCGGGCTGGCGGCGCTGCGGGTCGCTCTCCAGGCGCGCCTCGGGCTTGAAAATCACCCCGGCGGGGTTGCCGGTCAGCGCGTTGATCGCCTGGGCAAACTCGAGGATGGTGGTCTCGACCGGGTTGCCGATGTTGACCGGGTCGTGCTCGCCCGATAGCAGCAGGCGGTAGATGCCCTCCACCAGGTCGTCCACGTAGCAGAAGCTGCGCGTCTGCGAGCCGTCGCCGTACACGGTGAGCGGCTCGCCGCAGATGGCCTGTTTGAGGAAGTTGGGCACGACGCGCCCGTCATCGATGGACATGCGCGGTCCGTAGGTGTTGAAGATGCGCACGATGCGCGTGTCCACGCCGTGAAAGCGGTGATAGGCCATGGTGAGCGCCTCGGCAAAGCGCTTGGCTTCGTCGTAGACCGAGCGCTTGCCGATCGGGTTCACGTGCCCCCAGTAGGTCTCTTTTTGGGGGTGTTCGAGCGGGTCGCCGTAAATCTCGCTCGTCGAGGCGAGCAGGAAGCGCGCCTGGTTGGCGTAAGCCACGCCGAGCGAATTGTGCGTCCCAAGCGCGCCGGCCTTCATGGTCTGGATGGGGAGGTTGACGTACCCCAGCGGGGACTGCTCGTTGGGGCTGGCGGGGGAGGCGAAGTGCATCACCGCGTCGACCTTGCCGGCGACGAAGATGAAGTTCGAGACGTCATGGCGGATGAACGAGAAGTTGGGGTTGCCGGCCAGGTGGGCCAGGTTGGCCGGGCGGCCCGTGATGAAATTGTCCATCCCGACCACCTGGTGGCCTTCGCCCAGCAGGCGGTCGCACAGGTGTGAACCCAAAAACCCAGCCGCTCCAGTGATTAGTATGCGCATCTTGATTGTGTCCTGTCCAGATAAAAGGGTTATCGCCACAAGGCGCGGGTGGTGAGCCCGTCGCCCGTGATTTGCACGCTCTCGCCGTTCGCCGCGTTGACGATCCACAGGTTGCCCTGGTAGATCACCGCCAGGCCATAATCCGAGCCGCGGCTGCCCAGCACGCCCTCCGCCAGCGGGGCGGGCGACCAGGCCCCCCAGTACTGCTGCGGTTCCATGCCGCTGTTCTCGCCGGGGGGGAAGACCGCGCGGCGGTTAGACCCGTCGCGGTCCATCACGTACACGCGGTAGCGGCTGGTCTCGCTCTGGTCGGGGAAAAGCGCCTGCAGGAAGGCGAGCTGGTAATCCATGCCGGCCGGGGTCTGCTGCAAAGGCGAGGCGAGCGGGTAGGCAAACATGCCGGTCTGCGAAACCATGTGCAGGGTGGGTCCGCCGTCCAGCAGGACCGCGGTGAGGTCGAAAACCTGGGATTCTTCGGGGCTCAGCGAGCCCTCGGGGGCGATGTGATCGATGGTGTAGAGGGCTTTGCCGTCCGGCCCCCAGGTGAGGCCGGGGACCCAGGCCCAGTCGCGCCCGGTCTGCAGGGGCAGGATGTTGAGGGTGGCGGTCATCACGCCGGTGCGGTAATCGACGATGCCGACCGAGTCGGCGCGGGCATAGGCCAGGTAGCGCGGGTCTGGCCCCCAGAGGAAGCTGGTGCCCCACCAGCCGTAGATCCCGCCCGCGTTGGGCTCCATGACCTCGGTCCACTGGGTGGTCCAGCCGTTGGGGCTGAAGGTGAGCTGCTGCAGGTCGTTGTTCGCCTGCCAGCCGGGGGCCGCCTGGCGCGGCTCGACGGTCGAAAAAATGACCTTGTTGTTGGTGTTGGGGACGAAATCGGCGAATTGGGTGACATTTTTGACCCCCAGGCTCGCCATGGGTTGTTCGGGGCGCCCTGCGCCGGGTTCCAACTCACCCTCGCCGCTGATGTCCGCGGCCCAGAGCTCGTTGATCTGCTCGTCGTCGTCGGTTTCGGCGAGGCGGGTGAAGAGCAGCCAGTCCCCGTCGCCCGAGAGGGACAGCACCCGCCCGTCCAGGTTGCCGGCGGTCAGGATGGCGCTGCGATCGGCGCTGCTGCGCTCGATGACCCAGACGTTGCCGTCGCGCAGGTAGTACAGGCGGCCCGGCAGGTCGACCGGGGCGAAGGGGGTCTGGACGCCGATCATGCGGATCTCGGGCTGGGGTTCCTGGACGATGACGGCCTTGACCGGGACGGGCTCGCCAGAGACCTCCACGCCGTCTTCATAGACGCGGCGGTAGGTGATCTCTTGCAGGCCGTTCTTGCCGCGCTGGATGAGCATCTCGACGTCCACGGGGAGCGATTCGTTGCGCATAGTCTGCTGCTCGAAGGGGATGACCACCTGTTCGACCTCGAACTCTTCGTGCACGCGCACCAGGCGCACCCTGGCGCCGTCGCCCAACACGGTGTAGACGGGCGGCTCGGTGCGGTCCAGCTCGGCGAGGGTGAGGTCAGCCCGGTCAAGGGCCTGGGCGACGGTGCTGCCCGCGGGCAGTTCGAGCGGGATGACCTGTCCGTCGGCGGTCAGCTCGATTTTGATCGGGGCCTGGGTGGGGGCTGCCTGAGAGCAGGCGCTCAGGAGCAGGAGCGCCAGGATGCCCGCCGCAAGACAGCGGAAGGCATGGAAATTCCGTCTTTCGTCATGTTGTCGAGTGAAAAAGAAGCGCCGGGTCATTCGTTCGGGTGGTTATGCCAGGTGGTATAATCTCGCTTCGAGTCGGCTGCTTCTCTCCGCAAGACTCATTTGATCTGGGCCGTGATCGTAATCTGGCCGTTGTCGATGGCGATATTCTCGACAAAAAGCGATCCCGCGTTTGCAGCGAGCTGCGATTGGATGATCGCATCGAACTGAGCGGTGAGCTGGTCGAGCGTGCCCTGCGGCAGGGCGAAGGGGCCCAGCTTGCCCGAGATGATTTGCGTGTGGAGGCGGCCCTGGGCGTCGGCGCTGACGTTGACCGACGCGCTGATGGGCATGCTCAGCCCGTCCTGCTCGGCCTGCCCCGAAAACGCCATCACGCCGTCATCGAGCCGGATGCGGATATCGGATATCGGGTTGTCGGGCTGGGATTGCGCCTCCTGGTTTGCCAGGCTGGTGAGCTGGCCTTCGGTCAGCGTCAGGGTGATCCGCCCGCCGTTCTGGGCGGTTTTGATGGCAGACGCAACCTGGGTCGCCACCGGCGTGAGGTCTTCGGTCGGGGCGGCCTCTGGGCCGGCAAAGCCGGGCAGGTTGCACGCCAGGCCCGCGATCAGCAAGGCTGCAAGGGCCAGGGTGAGGATCGATTTGCGTTCCAACATAAAAATTTTCTCCGATCTTTTACTACCAATACGGGTGAATTGTAACACAGCATGAAAACCACATCTCAAAGCGAAGAACCCTCCCCGGCGGATGGGCCAGCGGCTGAAATCGGCGACCATCCAAGCGCCGTTATAGCCGGAGACGCCGCGCCTGCCCCGGATAACCTGCCATCGCTGCTCGAAGCGCTCCTGTTTGTGGCGCCCGGCGAAGTCAGCCCTGCCATGCTCGCCGCGGCGCTCGAACTGCCGCAGGCGGAGGTGGAGCGCGGGCTGGACGAGCTGGCGGAGGCCTATGCCCGGGCAGGGCGCGGGCTGCGCCTGCAGCGCCACCGCGGGCGGGTACAGCTCACCAGCGCGCCCGAGGCGGGGCGGTTTATCGAGCGCTTTTTAGGACTGGACGCGGGCGCCCGGCTGAGCCGCGCCGCTCTCGAAGCCCTGGCGATCGTGCTGTATAAACAGCCGGTAACGCGCCCGCAGATCGACGCCATCCGCGGGGTGAACAGCGACGGCGTGGTGCGCAGCCTGCTGCTGCGCGGGCTGATCCAGGAGGTGGGGCGCGCCGAAGCCCCCGGGCGGCCGATCCTTTACAGCTCCACGAGCGAATGCCTGCAATACTTCGGGCTGAGCTCGCTCGCCGACCTGCCGCCGCTCGACCTGGAAGAGCCGCCGGCGGGAGCCGCCGCCGGGCCCGAAGGGGCTTTGCCCTCCAACAGTTAGGTTATAATTGCCGATCGTGGAAGATCGATTGCAAAAAATCATGGCTAAGGCCGGCCTGGGCTCGCGGCGCGCCTGCGAAGAACTCATCGCAGACGGGCTTGTTTCAGTTAACGGCAAGACCGCCCGCCTGGGCGACAAAGCCGACCCGCGGCGCGACAAGATCGTCGTCAGAGGGCAGGCGCTGACCCCGCCCGAGGAGCTCCAGTACATCGCGATCTACAAACCGCGCGGCGTGCTCTCGAGCGTGACCTCGCCCGACCCGCGCCAGACCGTGCGCGACCTGGTCGACCTGCCGGGCCACTTCTACCCGGTCGGGCGGCTGGACGTGGACAGCGAGGGCCTGGTGCTTTTGACCAACGACGGCGAGCTGACCAACCGGCTCACGCACCCGCGCTATGGGCATGAGAAGGAATACCGCGTGCTGGTGGCCCGCCGCCCCGACGAGGAACAGCTCCAGACCTGGCGGCGGGGGGTGGTGCTGCCCGATGGGTACCGCACCGTCCCGGCAGAGGTGTACACCGGGCAGGCCTATGGCAAGGGGATGTGGCTCAAGGTGATCCTCAAGGAAGGCCGCAAGCGCCAGATTCGCGAGACCGGCGCGGTGTTGGGCCTGCCGGTGGTGAAGATCATCCGCGTCCGCATCGGCAGCCTGCGCCTGGGAGGGCTCAAGCCGCGCCAGTGGCGCCAGCTCAGCCCCGAGGAAGTGCGAGACCTGAAGGAGGGAAAGCCCCCCGTGCGCAGCCCCAAACGAACCGCGGTTCACAAAAAGGCCGTCGTTGCGGGGAGGGGCGGCCCACGCGCGGGCGCGCCCCGCACGGGCCCGCCAAGAAAAGCCCACCCAAAAGGGGATAGTCAAAAGAAGGAACATTGATGCAGACGACTTATCTCAAACCAACCGCCTGGCTGGATCGCAAGGTCCTGTCCGTGCCCCAGATCAACATCGAGACCCTGCTCTACCTGGTTATCCTGGCGCTGGCGGTGTTCAGCCGTTTCTTCATCCTCGAAGCGCGCGTGATGAGCCACGACGAGAACTCGCACGTGTATTATTCCTGGCGCTTTTTCCGCGGCGAGGGTTTTCAGCACGACCCGCTCATGCACGGTCCGCTCCAATTTCACCTGGTTGCGGCGAGCTATTTCATGTTTGGCGATAACGATTTCACGGCGCGCATCCCCGCGGCGCTCTTCAGCGTGGCGACCGTGATGTTTATGTGGTTCTACCGGCGCTATTTGGGACGCGCCGGGGCGCTGATCGGGGCGGTGTTGATGCTCATCTCGCCGTATATGATGTTCTATGGGCGTTACGTGCGCAACGAGGCGTTCGTGGCGCTCTTCGGCGTGGTGATGCTGTGGGCGATGCTGCGGTTTATCGAAACCGGAAAGCCGCCCTACCTCTACCTGCTGACTGCGGTCAACGTGCTGCACTTCACCACGAAGGAGACTTCATTCATATACACGGCGCAGGCGATGTTGTTCCTGGGCTTCTATTTTATCTACCGCGTCTCGAAGGCGGTCTGGAAGAAACCCCTCTACCGGGACTACTTCCTGCTGGCGTTGATCGCGGCGCTGATCCTGGTCGGGGCGGCGGGGGGCGTGCTGCTGTACAACCGCTCGCTCGGCGGCCCGGACGCCGCGCTGACCGGCGCGCCGGCCGCCCCGGGGGAGGAATTCATTCCGCCGCCCGCAAGCGGCCCCTCGGCGCTGCTGCTGGCCGCGGCCGGGCTGGCCGGGGCGGCGCTGCTCGCCGCCGCCTATTTCCTGATCCGGGGCTGCGGCTGGGAGAACCTGAAGCGCGACCGCGCCTTTGGCATGTTGATCGTGTTTGGCACGCTCGTCCTGCCGCAGCTCGCCGCCTTCCCGGTGAGGCTGATGGGCTGGAAGATCCCCACCAACGCCTCGGACGTGATGGCG
>JADYYC010000033.1 GCA_020853835.1 Anaerolineales bacterium | reverse complement strand
TATGTGCGCCTGAAATCGATCCCCGGGGCGCCGCCCAACCTGCTGGTCGCGCCGCACGGCTGTCCCTTTGCGCCGCGCTGCGAATTTGCCTTCGAACGCTGCCTGGTCGAGATGCCCCCGCTTGAGACCGTCGCCCCCGCGCATAAGGCCGCCTGCTGGATCGACGTCACCACCGGAAAACCAAGATGAGCGCCCAACCTCCCTCCCCCGCCTCCGAGCCCGAAAACCGCCCGCCGCTGGTCGTGGTGCGGGAAATGAAGAAGTATTTCCCCGTGACCGAGGGGTTGATCTTCGAGCGCCAGATCGGTTCTGTCAGGGCCGTCGACGGCATCTCATTCGAAATCTACCCCGGAGAGACCCTCGGCATGGTCGGCGAGAGCGGCTGCGGCAAGACCACCGCCGGGCGCACCATCCTCGGCCTGTACCCGATCACCAGCGGCGAGGTCAGCATCTCTGAGATCGAGGTGCATAAGATGAACCGCCCGCAGGCGCTCAGCCTGCGCCGCAAAGCCCAGATGATCTTCCAGGACCCCTACGCCTCGCTCAACCCGCGCTGGACGGTGAGCGCCATCATCGGCGAGCCCATCCGCATCCACCGCCTGGCGGCCTCGGAAAAGGAGCGCAACGAGCGCGTTCACGAGCTCATGATGCTGGTCGGCTTGAGCCCACGCTTGATCAACCGTTTCCCCCATGAGTTCTCGGGCGGGCAGCGCCAGCGCATCGGCGTGGCGCGCGCCCTGGCTTCCAACCCCGAGTTCATCGTCTGCGACGAGCCCATCTCGGCCCTGGACGTCTCCATCCAGGCCCAGGTCGTCAACCTGCTCGAAGATCTGCAAGAGCAGTTCGGGCTGACCTACCTGTTCATCGCCCACGACCTGAGCATGGTGCGGCACATCTGCAACCGGGTGGCGGTCATGTACCTGGGCATCATCGCCGAGCTCGCCGGGCGGGACGAGCTGTACGCCAACCCCCTCCACCCCTATACCCAGGCGCTGCTCAGCGCCGTGCCCATCCCCGACCCCAAGAAAGACCGGGTGCGCCAGCGCATCATCCTCACCGGCGACGTGCCCAGCCCGCTCAACCCGCCGTCAGGCTGCCGTTTTCACCCGCGCTGTCCGATCGCCCAGCCGCAGTGCGCCGAGAAAACGCCCGAATGGCGCGAAGTGCGCCCCGGGCACTGGGTCGCCTGTCACCTGGTGTAAGCCCCTCCTTATCTCAGCGCTTCAGGCTGCGATAGCGGATGCGGTGCGGCTGGTCGGCTTCGATCCCGAGGCGCTTCTTGCGCTCGGCCTCGTAGTCGCTCCAGTTGCCCTCCTGCCAGCGTACCTGACTGTCCCCTTCGAAGGCCAGGATGTGGGTCGCCACGCGGTCGAGGAACCAGCGGTCGTGGCTCACGACCACGGCGCAGCCGGCGTAGTTCTCGAGCGCTTCTTCGAGGGCGCGCAGGGTGTTCACGTCCAGATCGTTGGTCGGCTCGTCGAGCAGCAGCACGTTCGAGGGGCGTCTGAGCACGCGCGCCAGGTGCACCCGGTTGCGCTCGCCGCCCGAAAGCGTCCCGACCTTCTTCTGCTGGTCGCTCCCCAGGAAGTTGAAGCTCGCCACGTAAGCGCGGGAGTTCATCTTGCGGCTGCCGAGCTGCAGGAAATCCTCCCCGCCCGAAATCTCCTCCCAGACCGTCTTTTCGGGGTCGAGCGCCTCGCGGCTCTGATCCACATAAGCCAGTTCGACCGTCTCGCCCCGCCGCAGCGTCCCCGCGTCGGGCGCTTCCTCGCCGGTCATCAGGCGCAGCAGGGTGGTCTTCCCCGCCCCGTTGGGGCCGATCACGCCCACGATGCTCCCCGGCGGGATGCTCAGGGTCAGGTTCTCGATCAAGAGACGCTCGCCGTAGCCCTTGGCGACCCCGTCGAACTCGATCACCAGGTTGCCCAGCCGCGGCCCGGGCGGGATGTAGATCTCCAGTTCTTCGCGGCGCTGTTCGTACTCCTGCCCGAGGAGCTTCTCATAGGCGGAGAAGCGCGCCTTGCCCTTGGCCTGGCGCGCCCGGGGCGACATGCGGATCCATTCGAGCTCGCGCTCGAGCGTCTTCTGACGCTTGCTCTCGGCGCCCTCTTCTTTTGCAAGGCGGTCGCGCTTCTGCTCCAGCCAGGAGGAGTAGTTGCCCTTCCAGGGGATGCCAAAGCCGCGGTCGAGTTCCAGGATCCAGCCCGCCACGTTGTCGAGGAAGTAGCGGTCGTGGGTGACCGCGATCACCGTGCCGCGGTAACTTTGCAGGTGGCGCTCCAGCCAGGCGACCGACTCGGCGTCCAGGTGGTTGGTGGGCTCGTCGAGGAGCAGGATGTCGGGCTCGGTGAGCAGCAGGCGGCAGAGGGCGACGCGCCGCCGCTCGCCGCCCGAAAGCTGCGCCACGGGGGTCTCGCCGGGCGGACAGCGCAGCGCGTCCATGGCGATCTCGAGGCGGTTGTCGAGCGTCCAGGCATCCAGGCGGTCGAGCTGTTCCTGCAGGCGGCCCTGCTCTTCGATGAGGGCATCGAAATCGGCGTCCGGCTCGCCGAACTGGTTGTTGACCTGCTCATAGCGCGCCAGCAGCTCCACGACGGGCTGCACGGCCTCTTCGACCACCTCGCGCACGGTCTTCGAGGCGTCCAGTTCGGGCTCCTGGTCTAGCATGCCGACCGAATAGCCCTTGGAGAACGTCATCTCGCCGGTAAAGCCCTCGTCCTTGCCGGCGATCACGCGCAGCAGCGTGCTCTTGCCCGAGCCGTTCAGCCCCACCACGCCGATCTTGGCGCCGTAGTAGAAACCGAGCGAGATGTCGCGCAGCACGGGCTTGTTCCCCGGTGGGAAGACGCGCCCCACCCGGACGAGCGAAAAGATCACCTGTTGGTCAGTCATTATCAGCCCGAACTCGTGTTATGGGGCAGCTTGGGGATCAGCCAGGAGAGGAAGGCGTCCGTCGAGCGCGACTGGAGCAGCACCCGCCCCGGACCTGTCAGGTCAACCACCAGGCCCTCGCCGCTGAAAAGCGTGGATTTCACGCCCCCAACCGGGCGCACCTTGAAACCCATCTTCTCGGTGAAAGCCACCAGGTGGCCGGTGTCCACCGTGTAACTCTGCCCGGCACCCAGATTCATCTCGTGGATCGCCCCGTAGGACGACACCAGCAGCTTGCCGCGCCCGCTGGCGTGGAGCATGATCAGCCCTTCCGAGGCAAAAAAGGTCTTCGCCCCGCCCCATTTGGTGTCCAGGGTGATGCCCATCTCGCTCGCGACAAACGAACCCGACTGGACCATGAGCATCTCATTCTCGAGCGAAACGACCTCCAGGTCGCCCGGGAGGGCCGGCGCGACGTACATCTCACCGCCCGCAGCGGGGGCGCGGAAGGTGTTCATAAAGAATTTCTCTCCGCCGAACATCGAGCGCGTGAGCGATTTGAGCAGTCCCCCCACCGCGGCAGTCTCCAACCCCATGCCCGGCGACATCGCCAGCATCGAACCGCCTTCAACGCGCACCTCCTCGTTGGCTGCCAGCGTGAGCCGCCCAACCGAATATGAGGGGCGGTACATGATTTCGACTTCCATGATTACCTCCTGGAAATGGTAGATCTGAACCAGTTAAAAATCCTGGCGGAGCAGGTTGACCAGCCGCACCCCGGCTTTGTGGATCTGACGGAAGTGCGCCCCCTGCGAAACCATGCGCAGCACGGGCTCGGCCTGCGTCACCACCGCGCCCGAGACCACATCGATGCCCGCCTCGAACATGACCGGGCTGAGCGGCGTTGAAGGCCCCAAAACCAGCACCTGGGCGCCGGGGGCGCACAGCGCCAAAAGCCCGTCGAGGGTGCGGTTGAGGAGCGTCATGCCGGTGATCGCGACCACCTGCGCCTGCGGGATGACGCGCGGCGCCTCGCTCGCCGGCAGGTCGCCCGGCTGGGGCGCCTTCTCCAGCACGGTCAATTCCCCCACGCGCTCGCGCAGCGATGGGATAAAGGGGAAGTGGCCGATCAAAACGACCTTCTTCCCCGCCCCCAGATGGGCGATCAGTTCTTCGGCGTTGTCCTCGCGCCACTTATCGGGGCGACGCGGCAGCAGGGCGTTGAGCGCGGCCATCCCGACCCCGATCTGGATGGGGCGGTCGGAGAGGGCCAGCTCCGCCAGCGCCCGCCCGGAGCGCGTTTCAAGCCAGCCCGCCGGCGGCGCGTCCGGCCCGGCGGCGTGTTCGTGCGCCTCGGGCAGCGTGGAAGCCAGCCCGCAGCGCAGCTCACCGTTCATCTGGAGGGCGACGGCCGTCCAATGCAGCCCGATGCGCACATCGGTCACTTCGCCGTCGGGCAGCGTTTCGAGTATTCTGCGTATCAATTCCATTTCAGCCATGTCTTGTGATCGCTTTACAGCCAGGATGGCTCAGACTTCCGAAGTCTGCCAGACTTCGGAAGTCTCTCAGGTTGTGGTATGCTTCGTTTTCAACGAGCCGATAGGATTATAAACGAATGAGACGATTGAAGCACGGATTGATCATCATGCTCTGCCTGCTGACCGCCGGGGCAAGCCTGGCGGGGTGCCGCATCATCGCCGCCCCCACGCCTTCCGCCGCGCCCCCTGCGACGTCCACCCCCGAAGCCCCCACCCCCGCGCCCGTCCAGCCGACCCAGCCGCCCACGCCCGCCGCCACGCCGGCCCCCACCGCCTCGCCCACACCCGAAGCGCCAACGGAGCCGCCGGTGGTCGTGATCGTCCTGCCGGAGGCGCTCAACGTGCGCAGCGGGCCGGGCGTGGATTACAAAGCCATCGCCACGGTCTCAAGCGGCGCCGAACTGCCGGTGATCGGGCGGCGCGAAGCCAACGACTGGTTCAAAGTGATCGTGAACGGGGGGGAGGGATGGGTTGTGGCGCTCTACGTGGAAGTGCGCGGCAGCCTCGACGAGGTGCCGGTCATGAATTATTAGGCGTGCAGCCGGCGCCCCTCGGCGAAGACCGCTTCGCCAGTGCGCAGGAGCAGGTCCCCGAAGCCGGGCTCGCCCCGGTAGAGGCGGATGGGGGCGTTCTGGCGCAGGCGCTCCGCGAGAGCCCGCAGGCGCTCGCCGCTTTGGGGCGAAACCAGGTCGGGCAGGATCTCGGCCACCGGCACCGCCGCGTGGGCGAATTTCCACAGCCCGGGATCGAGCGCCCGCCCCGCGTCCGCCACCACGTCGATGTCGATCGTGCGCGGCGCGAACTTGTCCGAGGTGCGCACGCGCCCCAGCCCGGCTTCGATCGGCCTGAGGACGCCGTGTTTCAAGTCGAAGGTCACCGGTCCCGCCAGGATCAGCACGGCCATGTTCAGGAAGTCGGGCCCCTCGCTTCCCACCGCGGGGCTCTCCCACAGGCGCGAAGCCCGGAGGAGCGGGAAGCGGCGCCCCAGTTCGAAGAGGGCGGCCGCCAGATTGGCTTCGGGGGTGATGTTCGAGCCGAGCAAGAGCGCCACGGGGCGCAAATGCTGCCGCTCAGGCGGACGCATCACACCTCTCCTTTGGCGCGTTCGATCTCCACGCCCACCGAGCCCGCAAAGCGCACCGCTCCCGGTTTCTCCACCCGCACCTGCACTTTCTGCACCCCCTCGATTTCAAGACACAGGCGGGCGATGTCGGCAGCCAGCGCCTCGACCGTCAGGCGCTGGGCGCTTTCGGCGTGCGCAAGCGCCTTTTTCGCCACAGTGCGGTAATTCACGCCGTAGGCGATGTCGTCATGCTCCGCCGCCCGGCGCGTGTCGGCAAACAGGGTGATGTTGATGCGTATCTCCTGCGGGTTCTGGCGCTCCCAATCGTTCACGCCGATGATCCCGCGCGCCGTCAGGTCTTTGATCAGTATCTTGTCCAAGCCTCGTGCCTCCTTTGCGGCGCCAACCGGTCAGGGAACCAGGTGACGCCCGCCGTCGATGTGGATGATCTCGCCGGTGATGTAATCCGGCCCGCTGAGCAGGAAGACCAGCGTCTGCTGCACCTCTTCCAGGCGCGCCCACCGGTGGGCGGGCACCCTGAGGATGGGCGTCTCGAGGTCGCCGCCGTCGCTGGGGGGCAGGATCGAACCCAGCGCCAGGCCGTTGACGGTGATGCGCGGGGCGAGCGCCTGCGCCAGCGCCTGTGTGACCGCCGCCAGGCCGGTCTTGCTGATCGTGTAGGGCAGGTGATCCACCCCGGGGCGCAAGGCGCGCCAGTCCAGGATGTTGACGATCCGCCCCTGCGCGTCTTGGGGCAGCAAACGCCCAAACGCCTGGCTGAGGAAGAAGGGGGCGGTCAGGTTGATCTGCATGTGGCGCTCCCATGAAGCGCGGTCGGTCTCCGCCCAACCGACCGCCTCGAAGATGGCGGCGCTGTTCACCAGGGCAAACAACGGCCCCAGCTTGAACGCCTCGGCGATGAGCTGCTCCGCCTGCCCCGGCTGGCTCAGGTCGGCCTGGAGCAGGTAAGCCCGGCGTCCCAGGCGCTCGATCTCGGCTTTCACTTCGTGCGCGGGCCCGGCGGAGTGACCGTAGTGGATCACCACGTCCGCGCCGGCCTGCGCCGCCCCCAGGGCGAGCGCCCGCCCCACCCGAACCGCGCCGCCAGTTACCAGAACTCTTTTGCCTTCCAGCTCCATCGCGGGCCGCCTTCAGTCTATCCTGGGCAGCGCGATCTGCGCCAGGAAGTCGCTCTTCAAATCGCGGTTGGTCTGAAACTCGCCCAGAAAGGCGCTCGTGGTCATGCTGGCCTGCGATTTCTTCACGCCGCGCATCATCGAGCACATGTGCTGGCCCTCCACCAGCACCGCCACGCCGCGCGGCTGGATCACGTCTTGCAGAAACCGGGCGATCTCGTTGGTCATGCGCTCCTGCACTTGCAGTCGGCGCGCGTACATCTCGACGATGCGCGGGATCTTGCTCAGGCCGATGACCTTGCCCTGCGGCAGGTAAGCCACGTGGGCGCGCCCGAAGAAGGGCAGCATGTGATGTTCGCACAGGCTGTAGAACTCGATATCGCGCACCAGCACCATCTCCGAGTATTGCACGTCGAATATCGCCCCGTTGACCAGCCTGACCGGGTCGGTGTTGTAGCCCGCGGTGAGCTCGCCGTACATGCGCGCCACGCGCTCGGGGGTGTGGAGCAGCCCCTCGCGCCCCGGGTCTTCGCCGATCGAGAGCAGGATGTCCTGCACCGCCGCGCCGATCGCCAGATCCGGCTCCAGCCGGATTTCCTCTGCGACTTTGAAAGAGTTGAGCCGCTCTGTAAGTTCTGCTGACTTGGTTTGCATTTCCATGATG
>JADYYC010000032.1 GCA_020853835.1 Anaerolineales bacterium | reverse complement strand
ACGGTTCGATCCCGTCCCTGCGCCCGGATGGAGCGAATATACACCTCGAGCGGCACCGGCGCGGGCCCCGCGTACTGGCTGCGCTCCAGCGCTTCGCGCGCCCGCGAAATTCCCAGCCCGGTGATCCCGTAAACGTAAGCGCCTTCGCCCAGGGCGGCGTTTTGGGCGGTTTTCACCTCGACCAGTTTCTCCCGTTTGAGGATCTCGATTAACTGGTCGACCACTCCGGGGAATGGCAGCGCCAATTCTTCGGCGACGCGAAAACCGGTCAGGTAGCCCTGATAGTACAACAGCTTTAACGCCAGGTCCTGTAGCCACAGTCCCGACAGGCCGGTATCCTCGATTTTCGTGATCGGCGGGGGGAAAAACAGGCCTCGATCGATCTCGCGTACGTTCAACAGTCCGGAGCCCGTTGCTGGTTGATCGCTTAGCATTCCGCACCTTCCAGGGGTATTTGATCTTAAGCCAATGGCGATTATAATCTATTTGCATCATGGTCTACAAAATTCAGGATAGAGGGTATATGCGCTGATGAAAATTTCGGTCATCATTCCAGCTTACAACGAACAGGCGACGATTAGAGAGATTATCAAACGTGTCCAAAAAACGGGATTGGTAGACGAGATCCTGGTGGTCGATGACGGTTCGCAGGACGGCACGCGGGATATCCTGTCTGAGCTGCAGGAGCGCGGGGAGATACGGACAGTTTTCCATGAAAAGAACCAGGGCAAAGGCGCGGCAGTCACGACGGGGTTTCGACATGCCAGCGGCGACGTGTTTATCATCCAGGACGCCGACCTGGAATACGACCCGCGCGATTATCCGGAGCTGTTTCGACCGCTCGAAGAAGGGCTCGCAGATGTTGTTTTCGGCTCCCGTTTTTTGGGCGCTGCGCGAAGGCCCACTCTTTTTTGGCACATGGTCGCCAACAAACTGCTCACGCTGATGACCAATATCCTTTATAACAACATCCTGACCGATATGGAAACGGGCTATAAAGTATTCCGCCGCGAGGTGGTTGCTGACCTCACCATCCACGCCCGGCGCTTCGATTTCGAGCCCGAATTCACCGCTAAGATCCTCAAACGAAAAATTCGCATTTTTGAAGTGCCGATAACTTTCAACCCACGGGATTACAGCGAGGGGAAAAAGATCAAACTGCAAGACGCGATCGTCGCGGTGTGGACGCTGTTGAAATATCGCTTTGTTGATTAACGCAATTTCGGGATAACGGCCTCTTGTCGCGGCGAGTATTTCTACAGCGCCGGCGCGAGCGGGGCAACCAGCCAAAATGAATTGATCAATCGCTCGCCCCGGCCGGGCAAAGGTCTTTGACGTTTAACTGCAACATTTCTTTTCCATTGTAGCGGTTCAACTCGAAAGAATAGAGCAGATCGATGCGGCTATCACGCGGCAAATCCGCCTGGAGGTGCCCCAGGCGAAACGCAATTGCGTCATAGGTGATGTTCCCATCCGTAACCGCCAGCTTGAGGTGGCTGTTGTCTTTTCCGATGGCGCGGCTGCTCACGACGCACACGTTGCGGCTCACGAACAGCGCAGGTGGATTGTCGTTCCCGGTCGGTTCGAGATAGGCGAGCTCTTTGATCAGGCGTGGATGAAGGTCCGATAACTCTATCTCCATATCTGCACGTAACACCGGGTGTAAGTCAATGCCCCCCAACTCTTCTGCGGCGATGCCCTTCAGCCGCTCGATCAATTCCGGCAAATTCGAGTTCATGACCGTAAAGCCCGCCGCAGCCGCGTGGCCCCCATGCCGCACTAAAAGGTCTGCGCATTGGTCCAGGGCTTTGGTGATGTGAAATTCAGGGATGCTCCGGCACGATCCGCGCGTGTACTCTTCTCCGCGGTGGGCGACAATCGCGGGGCGGTAATATTTCTCAAGCAAGCGCCCCGCCGCCAACCCGATCACGCCGGGGTTGTATGATTCATCCACCGCAAAGAGCAGCAGCGCTTCGAGGTCCTCGCCCAGGACGGATATCTCGGCGCTGGCCTGAATTT
This sequence comes from Anaerolineales bacterium, assembly GCA_020853835.1. Lineage (GTDB taxonomy): Bacteria > Chloroflexota > Anaerolineae > Anaerolineales > UBA4823 > UTCFX2. The sequence continues at coordinate 5,059 of JADYYC010000032.1, read as the reverse complement.
CGCGCGTTATTTCCTGTCTTTCCTGGTTCTGTTTCCCCAGTTCTTGTGCCAGCCGGCCGGCTTCATCGACATCACTGGTCAGGAGCAGCTCCAATGCTGTCTGTGCCGATCGCAGGCGGCCGGCCGCGTTCAGGCGCGGGCCCAGGATGAAGCCGATGCTTTCAGCGGTGATCGAAAGCGGGTCGAGCCCCGCCGCCCCGATCAAAGATCTCACGCCCTGCCGTTGGGGCTGGCGAAGGTACTCCAGGCCACGGCGCACGAGGTGGCGGTTCTCGCCAGCCAGGGGCGCCAGGTCGGCCACCGTGCCCAACGCCACCAGATCCAGATATTCCTCCGCGCTGGACGGCTCGAGTAGGAGGCAGGCCAGTTTGTAAGCCAGCCCCACCCCCGCCAGGTTGCTGTCCGGATAAGTCTCGCCGGGCTGTCTCGGGTTGATGAGCCCCGTGTCCTGCGGAAGCTCGTTGCCGGGGTGGTGATGGTCGGTGATAATCAGATCCAGGCCGATGATGCGCGCATGTTCTGCCTCTTTGAGCGACCGCACGCCGCAATCGACCGTGACCACCAGCCGGATCCCTTCATCCGCCAGGGTGTTGAGCGCCTCGATGTTCAGCCCGTATCCTTCGTCGAAACGGTTCGGGATATACCCCTGCACCTGACCGCCCAGTTTGCGGATGACATCTACCAGCAGCGCCGTGGCGGTCACGCCGTCGGCGTCATAGTCGCCGTACACGGCGATGGGTTCATTGGCTTCAATGGCTTGTTGGATGCGCGCCGCGGCTTCTGGCGCCCCGAGCAAATTTTGCGCCTCGATCCCCTCCGGCGGGCGGGCGTGCAGATAGTCTAGCGCCTCATCATAAGAGAAATACCCGCGGTTAACCAGAAGCTGCTGCATGATCGACGAAAATTTCTGCAACGCCTCTTCTGCTTCAGGCGAGATCTCTTTTTGATCGATTTCCCAGCGTTTTTTGGTTATGGGGAGCATTGGAAAAAGTATAGCATAGAAACGGATGAGCACCGGATTGGAACGGCCTGGAATGGTCGTTTTCAAGTTGACGGGAGTCAAAAAGCCTGCTATCATCATCTATTGGCATGACGAAGGAACATTCTAAGTTAAAGGGGCTCCGCGAAAAATGGGGCGACCTTACCACGTGGTTGATCCCAGGGATGGGCGTCAAGCGCTGGCTGCTGCTCATCCTGTTGGGGACGACTTTGCTGGGGGTCGGCCTTGGCATCATGCTGCTGGAGGTGTATCGAACCGCGCCAGACACCTGGTGGCTGCCGGCGCTGTCCACCGCCTCGCTGCGTTTCCTGCCCCGACCGCTGCGGGCGGTTATTTTTGGCGGTCTGGGGATCGGGCTGATCCTTTTTGGAATCTTCGAATTGAACCGGGCTATCATCCGCCCGTTTCTGCGCCCTGGCGACCGGGTCGCGACCGCGTTGCGCACCCATCGCCAGCGCGATCGGGGGCCGCGCGTTGTGGCAATCGGCGGTGGGCACGGACTGGCTACCCTGCTGCGCGGCGTTAAGTCTTACACCAACAACATCACCGCCATCGTCACGGTGGCGGATGACGGCGGCTCTTCGGGGCGCTTGCGGGAAGACCTGGGAATCCTTCCGCCTGGCGATATCCGCAACTGCCTGGCGGCCTTATCGAGCGATGAAGCCTTACTGGCGCAGCTCTTCCAGTATCGCTTTGCCAACGGTCACGCGGGCCTGGATGGGCATTCTTTCGGCAACCTCTTCATCTCGGCCCTGGCCGACATCACGGGCAGCTTCGAATCGGCAGTGGCCGAATCGGGCCGGGTTCTGGCGACCCAGGGGCAGGTGCTGCCCTCCACGCTGCACGACGTGCGCTTACAGGCGGACGTCAAGCTGCCCCATACTGGCAGCGAAGTCCGCATTTACGGGGAGAGCCAGATACCCATATCGAACGGTATGGTGCGCCATGTCTGGATCGAGCCCGAGAACCCGCCCGCATTCCCGCAGGCCATCCAGGCTATCCTGGCAGCAGAATTGATCATCGTGGGGCCGGGCAGCCTGTACACCAGCATATTGCCCAATTTGCTGGTGCCCGACCTGGTTCATGCCATCCGCGCCAGCCGAGCGTTAAAGCTCTTCGTCTGCAATGTCGCGACCGAAAAGGGCGAGACGACCGGATATAACTGTGGAGATCACATCCGCGTGGTGGAGGAGCACACCTCCAGCGGATTGTTCGACATCGTGATCGCCAATCGCAGGTATGAAGGGTCGATCCCCGCAACGATCGATTGGGTGCGGATCGAGCCGGGGCTAGAAGAAGATTACTCGATTTATGCTGCGGATTTAGTGGATAACTTGTACCCATGGCGCCATGATTCAGCCAAGCTGGGCCAGGTGATCCTTGATTTATACCAGGAACGGACCGGTCCTCTGGTAGAATAGAGTCAGAGATTCGCAACCTGCTGAGAAACAAGCGCGCAGCAAGTGATTTTGCGCGACCTTAAACCATAATAACAAGAGGATGAAATGACAGTAAAAGTTGGCATCAACGGATTCGGCCGAATCGGCCGGCAAGTACTCAAAGCGGTTCGGGATTACCATCCCAACGAATTGGAAGTCGTTGCGTTCAACGATATTGGCGACCTGAAAACGATGGCGCATTTGTTGAAGTACGACTCGAACTATGGCAAATTTGACGGCACAGTTGAATATGGCGAGAACGAACTTCTGATCGACGGCAAACCAGTAAAGGTGTTCAAGGAAACAGACCCGGCGAACATTCCCTGGGGAGAGCTCGGCGTCGAGATCGTTGTGGAAAGCACGGGCATCTTCACGATCAAGAGCGACGGGGTGAACAAAAAGGGAAAGACCGTCAAAGGCGCGGAGAACCACATCACCAAAGGCGGCGCAAAGAAGGTGATCATCACCGCCCCAGCCGAAGGCGAAGATTTGACGATGGTATTGGGCGTCAACGACCAGATGTACGATCCCCAGAAGCACAACGTCGTCTCCAACGCCTCCTGCACGACGAACTGCCTGGCCCCGGCAGCGAAGGTCGTCAATGATAAGTACAAGATCGTGCGCGGGTTCATGACCACGATCCACGCCTATACCAACGATCAGAAGATCCTCGACCTGCCCCACAGCGACCTGCGCAGAGCGCGCGCGGCGGCGATGAGCATCATCCCAACCACTACCGGCGCAGCCAAGGCCATTAAACTGGTGATCCCCGAACTGGCCGGCAAGCTGGATGGATACGCCCTGCGCGTGCCCACTTCAACCGTCTCCGTGGTTGATCTGACGGTGGAACTTGAGAAGCCGGTCACCACCGAGCAGTTGCGCCAGGATTTCCGCGATGCCGCAGCCGGCCCAATGAAGGGCATCCTGGGCGCAGAAGACGAACCCCTGGTCAGCATTGATTACAAGGGCGACCCGCGCAGCTCGATCGTTGATCTCCCGTTTACGTCGGTGTTGGGCAAGGAAGCCGGGAATTTTGCCAAGATCGTGACCTGGTACGACAACGAATGGGGCTACTCGGTGCGCACGGCTGACCTGGCTGCCTTGATGGCAAAATACCTTTAGGATTTTTCCTGAACGGGCTCGTCAAGATCTCGGTAATTGGCCCGTTCATGGAGGAAGCCATGTTCAATAAGAAGCTTGTCTCGGATATCGACGTTAAAGGCAAGAAAGTATTGGTGCGGGTGGATTTCAACGTCCCTATCAAGGACGGAAAAGTCGATGATGATACCCGCATCCGGGCTGCCCTGCCCACAATTGAGTATCTGCTGGATCACGGCGCTTCGGTCATACTTTGCTCACACTTGGGCCGCCCAAAAGAGGGGCCGGATCCCAAGTACTCCATGCGCCCGACCGCTGAGCACCTCTCAAAGTTGCTGGGGCGTCCGGTAGGGTTCTCCGACGAGGCGGTGGGGCCCATCGCCCAGGCAGCGGCGAACGGCCTGAAACCGGGCGAGGTCCTGGTGCTGTAAAATACGCGCTTTTACAACGGCGAGACCAAACACGACCCTGAAATGGCTAAACAACTGGCCGCTCTGGCAGATGTTTACGTCAACGACGCATTCGGGTCTGCTCACCGGGCGCACGCTTCCACAGAAGGCGTGGCGCACTACCTGCCCGCAGTGGCGGGGTTCTTGATGGAGAAGGAGATCAAGTACCTGGGCCAGGCAATCTCGGATCCAAAGCGTCCCTTTATCGCCATCCTGGGGGGTGCAAAGATCGGCGACAAGATTGGCGTGATCCGTAACCTGCTCAAGCAGGCGGACCTGGTGTTGATCGGCGGCGGTATGGCGAATACCTTCTTCAAAGCGCAGGGCTACCCGGTTGGCGATTCGCTGGTCGACGACGAAGCCCTCGATACCGCGCGCGAGCTGCTGCAAGAGGGCAGCACCCGGCTGCGCCTGCCGGTGGACGTTGTCATTGCGGACCGCTTCGAAGATGACGCCCAAAGCAAAGTGATGGAAATGGGGCCGGTGCCCGACGGCTGGCGCATCCTGGATATTGGCCCTGAATCCGTGTCCGCGTATGCCAAAGCCATTCATGGCGCTGGCACCGTCGTCTGGAACGGTCCGATGGGCGTTTTCGAGCTGCCCAACTTTGCCAAAGGCACCTTTGGCGTAGCCAAGGCTGTCGCCGAGAGCAACGCTGTTTCGATCGTTGGCGGCGGCGATTCGGTCTCGGCGATCAACCAGTCGGGCTTGAGCGCTAAGATCACGCATATCTCTACGGGCGGCGGGGCTTCCCTCGAAATGCTCGAAGGCCTGACTTTGCCCGGCGTGGCAGCGCTTCTGGACAAATAAAACCTGTTTTTGAGAGGGATAAGGGCAACCGATCTTTATCCCTCTCACTCTCTCCGTCTGCATGTCATGGGTGGGCGCGTAAAAACATTTATTGACGAATAAAACGGTTCGACTCGAAGAGTCCCGGATTGTTACTCACCTCCTCTCAAGGCAAACCCGGTTGCAGACAACTCAAAAAAAGAATTGAGGATACCAATGCGTAAACCATTTGTTGCAGGAAACTGGAAAATGTATAAAACTGTGGCTGAGGCCCGCCAGTTGGT
>JADYYC010000031.1 GCA_020853835.1 Anaerolineales bacterium | reverse complement strand
GTGAACGTGTGCCAGCTCAGGATGCCCGCCAGGATCGCCAGCCCCTGCCCCAGCGCGCCCGGCCCCCGCCCCGCGCCGGCCGGACTGCTGATCAGCGACCCGAAGATGCCCAGCCAGAACACCACCGCGAGCGGGTTCGAGGCGTTCGCCACAAACCCCACCAAGAACGGCGGGCGGTTTGGAGGCGAGACGGTCCGGTCGAAATCGAAGCGCTGCCCGCCCTCGCGCAGGCTTTGCACGCCGAGGTAGATCAACGCCGCCGCCCCGAGCGTCCACACCCCCACCTTCACCGCCGGGGTCTCGATGAAGCGCGCCAGCCCGAGATACGCCACCAGCATGTAAACCAGGTCGGCAAACGTGACCCCCAGCCCTGTCAGGAAAGCCTGCCGGAACCCGTAACTCAGCCCGCCCTGGATCACCGTTACGCTCGCCGGCCCGATCGGCGCCGCGAGCGCGATCCCTATCAAGATATTGCGCAAGATTTCGTTCAAAGGGATGTCGTTGACCGTCAGGCGGGCTTCTTCAAATTCGCCTTGCAGTAGGGGCAGTCGGCTGTGTCCGGGCCGGTCCAGTTCACCGTGGCAACGCTCAACGGACCGCCGCAGTTTGGACAGACGCTCGGCAGCCAGGCTGACCGTTCTTGCTGGAGCCGGGTCTGCTCGTTGACGGCGGTTTTTGCCTCTTCCTGGCGGGAGAAATAAAGCTGGAGCGCGGCCTGGGTCAGCCCGCTGATCGCAGCCAGCACCAGGATCCCCGGCCACCACCAATCCTGCCAGGCGATCACGGCCAGCCCTAACAGCCACAGGGCGCCCTGGATACGCTGCCAGGGGTAAGGCAGTTCGATCTCTTCCCGATCGTTTTTCTTCTTTTTTGACATGGATGCCGGGCTCCTTTCGGGTTGCGACTGGCTTCAAGCAGAAGCTCAACTCAGGGATTCGACCCAAGCAACCTGCTCATGCGCCTGGGACGATTATAACACCAGCGCTTGGGCGGCTGCCCTGCCGGTGTTGCAGAGGCGGGGAACTCGCCAATGCTCATTCTCCGATCGCGTGCGTCTCCGCCCGGTGCAAGGGCAGGCAACCCTGCTCGGCCAACTCAGGGGTCGGTATCGAAGCCTCGTCCGGCTTATCCGAGAGCGCAAATAAAAGCGCGCCGCGCTCCCGCCAGGCAAGCGCCAGGCGGCGCACCTCCTGGGTGATCACAATCTCCTCCGCCAGCATCTCAGCCACCGGGGCGGCGTCGTCCAGGCAGCCAAAGCGCGCCTGCGTCAGCAGGTACTCGTTGCGCCGAAAGGCTTTGAACGGCGTGGGGTCGCCCGCCTCGACCCGCTGCCGGATCTCGTTGTGCAGCGCGGCCAGCCGCCCCGGCAACTCGTCCTTGCGCCGCTCCACTTCCTCCAGAAAGGCTTCGAACGACGACAATTCACCGCCGCGCACCCGCCGGACCAGCGCTTCGAAATCGACCAGCCCGCTCCCCAGCGCCAGGCAGATGTAAGCCAGGTAGTCCTGGTTGTCGGCGGTGAAGGGGTGGAACTCGGGCTGGTTGAGCGGGTCGTAAACCTGGCGGAAAGCCCGTGCGTCGAAGCCCTCCCCGAGCAGTTCGCCGACCGTCTGCTCCACCGCCTGCATGCGACACTGGTCGATCACCGCGGCGTTGCGCCCGCGCGCCCCAAGCATGGTCTTGTCCATATCGATCACGACCGCCGTCCCAGCGCCGATCGGCCCGTCGAGCCGCTCACATTCGCGGTCGAACTCGTCCAGGGCCGCCCAGCGGTTGGCGAGCATGACCGGCTGGCCCTGCTCCCCCGCGCTCCAGCGGGCCGCGGCGGGGGCGCGGTCTTCGGCGCAAATAAAGGCGCGTCCGGGCCAGCCAGTCACCCGGCACAGGTTCTCATACGCAGTGCCATCCAGCAGGCGCGTATCGCCGATAAAGACCAGCCGCTCAATCCGCCCGCCCGGTTGGTCTTGCTCCTGGCAGGCCCGCAGCAGTCGCTCTACCACCCTGGCGTAATCTACCTCGTTCTTGCGCGGCGGCCCCCCGGGGGGTAGGCCGGCCTCTTTGCGCAACTCCGCCAGCGAGGGCAGCGTTTTGTCATAGGGCTCGAGGCCGCGATAGACGATCCGATCCCCCAGGAACTCGGCAAGCGCAGTCCGCCCGTAATTGATCAATGTCGCTCCCATCTCACCCCTCCGGCTCTGAAGGCACGATCAAAGCGTGCAGCGCCCTGACAGCCTTTACGCCGTCGCGGGCATCCACCACCAGGCTGATCAGGACCTCGGACGAGCCCTGGGCGATGGCGATCACGTTCACTTTTTGCGCCCCCAACGCGCTGAACACCCGCCCGGCGATGCCCGGCGTCTGGATCATCCCGACACCCACTACGGTCACGATCACCACCTCGTCCGTCGCCCAGATGCGGTCGATGTCACGCTTCTCGAGCTCGATCCAAAACGCCGCGTTCAGCGAAGCGATGACGTCCTCGACCGCTTCGTCGGGCAGCGCAAAGCAAATCGATTGCTCGGAGGAGGCCTGCGTGATCATCGGCACGCTGGTGCCGGTGGCCGCGACCGCTGAAAAGGCGCGCGCCGCCACGCCTGGAACGCCCAGCATCCCCCGCCCTTCGATCGTGACCAGCCGCTGGCGCTGGATCGCCGTCACGGCTTTGATCTCGCCCTGCCACCCGTTGGCGCCGTTATCCACCAGGCGCGTCCCAGGGTGGGCCGGGTTGAACACATTGCAGATGCGCAGCCCGATCCCGGCCTCGACCACCGGGCGGATCGTCTTGGGATGGAGCACCTTGGCGCCGTAATACGCCAGTTCGGCCACCTCGCGATAGGTGAGGCTGGGGATGGTGCGCGCCTCGGCGACGATGCGCGGGTCGGCGCTCATCACCCCGTCCACGTCGGTCCAGATCCAAACTTGCTCCGCGGGCAGCGCCCCCGCCAGTATGCCGGCGGAGTAATCGCTCCCGCCGCGCCCCAGCGTGGTCGTCACGCCGGTGGCGGTGGCGGCGATAAACCCGGTCACGACCGGGACGATCTTTTGCGACAGCAGCGGCTCCAAAACCTGGCGCGTTCGCTGCCGGGTCGCCTCGAAATCGGGGTGGGCGTTTCCAAAAGCGTCATCCGTCTGGATCAAACGGGTGGCGTCCACAGCCTGCGCGGGCAGCCCCGCATCCTGGATCGCCCCCGCCAGCAGGCGGGCGCACATGCGTTCTCCCAGAGAGCCCACCGCATCCAGGGCGCGCTGCGTGGCCTCGCCCAGCACGCAGATGGCGCGGCACAGGCTGGCAAATTCTGCCAATAGTTGCTCGATCTCCTCCATGATGTTCTTGCGCTGCGCCGCATCTGTGATCAGTTCGGCTGCGATTTCGGCGTGCATCTGCTGCATTTTCGACCGCGCCGGCTCGATCAAAGAGCAGTTCCCCTTTTCCGCATCCAGGGCGGTGTCGAGCAGCAGGTTCGTCACCCCCGACAGCGCCGAGGTCACCACCGCCAACCGGGGCCAGTCCGCCTGCGTCTCGCGCACGATCCGCACCGCCTGATGCATCGCTCCGGGCGTGCCGACCGAGGTCCCGCCAAACTTCATCAACAGGGTTCGTTCGACACCCCCCGCATTTGCGTTTTCGATCCTTACGTCAGCGTCCATTTCAATGCTTGCTCCTTGCGCGTCTCAGTCGTCTGGAATAAAACAGCGCCCCAACAACTTGGGGGCGCTGCCATCCAGGTACCAGGTCTGGTCTGAGATCAGCCGCGGCGACGCCCCACTCCTTTGAAAGTAGTAGTCAGGCCCATCGTCAGGCGTTCGCCCGGCTCGATCATCATCATGGGCGCAACTATACCAACCATAGGATTACTCGTCAAGAGCGAAAAATCCACGAGCCCGAAAGGGACCGCCCTACCGCCTGTCAGCGTCACGCGCTGAGGACCGCCTCTTCCAGCGCCGCCAGCTCAGCCGGCAGCACGGGGGGCGCGCTCATCCGGCGCGAGATGATCTCAGGGTCTTTCAACCCGTGACCGGTGCACACCACCACGACCCGTTTGTCCTGCAGGTCGAGCTGTCTCTCGGCCAGGCTGTGCGCCAGCCCTGCCAGTCCGGCCGCGGACGCCGGCTCTACCCAGACGCCCTCCCCCGCCAGCCGGCGCTGCATCACCAGGATCGCCTCGTCGCTGACGGCGATGATGCGCCCGCCCGATTCTTCCGCCGCCTGCAGCGCCTGCTCGCCGCGCGCCGGACGCCCGATCCGGATCGCGGTGGCGACGGTCTCCGGGTTGTCCACGGCGTGCCCCAGCACCAACGGCGCAGAACCCTGCGCCTGGACGCCCAAAATGTGCGGCAGCGTGCTGAACTTGGTCTCGCGGTACTCGCAAAAACCCATCCAGTAGGAGGTAATGTTCCCGGCGTTGCCGACCGGCAAACAGAGCCAGTCCGGCGCATCCCCCAGGCGGTCGACGATCTCGAACGCGGCGGTCTTCTGACCCTCCAGCCGGTAAGGGTTGAGCGAGTTCACCAGCGCAATCGGGTGTTTCTGGCTGAGCTCGACCACCAGCGCCAGCGCCGCGTCGAAGGAGCCGTCGATCTGGAGCACCTGCGCGCCATAAGCGATGGCGCCGGCCAGCTTGCCAGCCGCCACCTTCCCTTGCGGGATCAAGACGACGCAGCGCATGCCGGCCCGCGCCGCGTACGCGGCAGCCGAGGCGGCCGTGTTGCCGGTCGAGGCGCAGATCACCACCTCGGCGCCCCGCCCGGCAGCCTCGCTGATCGCCACGGTCATGCCACGGTCCTTGAACGAACCGGTCGGGTTCATCCCCTCGAATTTGATAAAGAGCTCGAAACCGCCCCCCAGCTCCTGCGCCAGGCGCGGGGCAGGGATCAGCGGCGTGTCCCCCTCCAACAGCGTGACAACCTTCGTGTAAGACGGCAGATCTAAAAATTCACGATAGCGCTCGATTACTCCTGTGTCAGTCATTGCTCCTCGATCTTGAAAAACGGGTATTTTGGGCTGTTATACCAGATTTTCCTTACAGATTCCTTGGCTTTGTGACTAATTTCTTGCTATTCCTGCCATCGAGTAGTAAGGTTGTATCAAAATGGCCGCCTTGAAAAACCTCAAGAACGACCGCCTGCTCCAGATGGCGCAGGTGATCCGCCACCTCTCGCAAGGCATTGGCGGGCGCGGTAGCTGCACCGAAAACGAGCGCCTGGCTGGCGAATACCTCGCCGACCTTCTGCGCCGCATGGAGGTCCAGGAGGTGCGGCTGGAGGGTTTCAAGGCCGTGCCCTCCACGTACTGGCCCTACGGGCTGGCCTTCGCCCTGGCGCTGGCCGGCTCGCTGGCCAGCCTGCTCTTTGGAGCGCCGGGGGCGCTGGCCCTTGCGACGATCTTCAACGCGCTGGGTTTCGTCGGGATGCTGGCCGAGACCGAGCTGGCCGCGAGTTGGATGCACTGGTTTCTGCCGCGCCTGCCGAGCCAGAACGTGATCGGCGTCATCCCACCGGTCGGCGAGGCGCGCCGCACCGCCCTGGTTTGCGCCCACCTGGATACGCACCGCACCCCGATATTTTTCTCGTCTAAGAAGTGGAACAGGCTATTTTCGCTTCTGATCGCGCTCTCCCTGGTCAGCATGGCTGTCGGGACGGTCGCGTTCGGGCTGGGCGCGGCGCTGGATTGGGCGCCCGCGCGCTGGTTCAGCCTGGCGCTGGTGCCGGTGCAGGCGTTTGCGCTGCTGATGTGCCTGCAGGCTGATTTCACGCCCTATTCGCCCGGCGCCAACGACAACGCTTCGGGCGTCGCGGTCGCGGTCGGATTGGCCCACCAGCTTGTCAACCACCCGCTCTCGAACACCGAGGTCTACCTGCTCCTCACCGGCTGTGAAGAGGTCGGCGATTGGGGTATGCGCGCATTTCTGGACGACCATGCAGACAGGCTGGGGCCCGACGCTTTTTATATGGTCATCGACCAGGTGGGCGTCGGGGCGATCCGCTACCTTACCGCCGACGGGCTGTTATTAAAACGCAAGACGCACCCGCACGCCCTGCAGGTTGCCCGCCAGGTCGCGGGCCAACGCCCCGAGCTGGGCGCGGACGAAATGACCGGCATAGCCTACACCGACGCGCTCAAAGCCACCCAGCGCGGCCTGCCCGCCCTGACCCTGTGCGCCATTCCAGATAACCATGCCGGGCCCGAAATGCACTGGCACCAGATGAGCGACACCGCAAACCAGATCGTGCTCGCCGACCTGGACAGGACGTTTGAATTCGCCTGCGAGGTGCTGCACCTTATTGACTGCTCGGGCGCACAATGATCGAAGTGCGCGGCCCGACCGGGCTGGCGACGACCTCCTGCTCGCCCTTGAACATCCCGCCTGTGTAGTTCTTCTCACCCGCAAACACCTGCCAGCCACCTAACACAAACGGCAGCGGCCAGTCCGCGCCCAGCCATTCACCGTTGAATTTGCGCGCGATGTGCACGTGCGTGCCGGTCGAGGTTCCCCCTTCGCAGGAGGGGTGACCGATCCGACCGTCGGCGTCCAGAACCGATCCTTCAGCCACGCGCTCGTGGTCGGCGATGTGAAGGAAGACCAGCACCCAACCGGTCTGCTCGCGCCCATCCCCGTCCAGATCCAGGACCACCACGTTCCGCCGCGAGCGGACGACCACCCCGCCGGCGGGCGCGGTGACCCAGGCTGAAGACACGCTGCAGGCTGCCTCGCCCGTCACAGGCGCCAGGTCGATCGCGCCGCGCGGGCTGCCGGTCTTCCACGAGGGGTGCGGGCCGCCGGTCAGGCTCCACCGCAAACCGGGCAGAAAAGGCAGCTCGAGCTCGGGCTGGGCGATCCCCGCGGGGAAGATCGGGCCAGCTCGGGCCGCCCTCTCCCAGGGGTCGCCAAACATCTCGGCGTACAGGTCGATCAAGCCGCCCCGCCCGTAGAGGGCGCTCTCCCAGGAGTCCTGCGGATAGAGCTTGCCCATCAGGTGCTGCACCGCCGCCGACCCGGCATTCAGGCGCGGGTCGAAGGGCGCGCTCTTGCCATCCGAGAACTGAAGCCGGCCCAATCGCCCCTCCCGCCAGCCGTAATAACCCGCGTTCAGGTGGGTGGCCGTGATCACCAGCTCGCGGTACAGCCCCTCCCATCCGGCAACGTGAAAACCGATCGGGTAGCGTTCGGCGCCCCGTGGGTCGGGGCTGCGCACCCAGCCCGAGCGAAGCTCCAGCAGCGCCAGCAGCAGGCGCGGGTTCACCGATGATTCGACCGCCACGCGCTCGATGATCTCTCCGCCGCTGAGCGACGCGCCTTGCACGTTCTCGCGATAGGCGTTCAGATAGCCGTTGCCCCGCGCCAGAGTTTCATACAGGTCAAAATCGAGCGCGAGGTGCGAGTAAACGACCTCGCCATCGGGAAAGACCGCCTCGCTGTAGGTCCGCCCTTCCATGCGGTTGGGGATCCACAGCTCCGTCGCGGGCGGGATGAGGCCCTTTGCCGGCAGCGGCGCCGCAGATACGATCAACTCGCTCCCGACCCCGAACCTGCCCGCCAGACCGGCGAGCGTGTCCCCCGATTGGGCATAATACTGGATCACGTCCGGGTAAACCACAGAGGTCCCCGCCAGGCTGGGACGCAGGGGCTGGGCGGCGCCGGTCGCTCCCGGCGCAACGGGCGTGTCGATCGGGAGGGGCTCGGCGGTGGAACCGGCGCCGGGGGGCAGGCTGGTGATGGCGGCCAGCGTCTGGCGCACCTCGCGCACCGACAGGCTTCCCGGCGCAGGGCTGACGCCGGGGTAGTTGCAGGCCGCTAACAGGATCAGTATCGCAGC
>JADYYC010000030.1 GCA_020853835.1 Anaerolineales bacterium | reverse complement strand
GGGCTGGTGAACACCACGCTCTCGAAGGCCGTCCCGCTGACCCTGGGCGCCCTGGCGGGCATCCTGTGCGAGCGCGCCGGCGTGGTCAACATCGCCATCGAGGGCATGATGCTCATGGGCGCTATGGTCGGGGCGCTGGCGGGCAGCATCAGTGGCAGCCTGTGGGTCGGGCTGGCGGCGGCTGTTTTTGCGGGTTCGCTCCTCGGGCTGGTGCACGCCGTCCTTTCGGTCACGTATAAGACGAACCAGATCATCTCTGGCACGGCGATCAACATTTTCTCCACCGGCTTGACCTCGTACATTTCTGCCAAGTTTATGCAGACCAACCAGGCTTTGAACAATCCGGGCACATTCGCGCCGTTCGAGATACCGGTCCTTTCCGATATCCCGTTCTTCGGGCCGATCCTGTTTCACAACAACATGTTCGTGTATTCGATGTTCATTTTCATGACGCTGATCCACATCGGTCTGTTCTTCACCCGCTGGGGTCTGCGCGTGCGGTCGGTTGGCGAGCACCCGCGCGCCGCCGACACGCTCGGCATCAACGTCTTCCGCACGCGCTATACCTCGGTAATCCTGGGGGGGATGATGGCCGGTTTTGCCGGCGCCTATTTCACCCTGGGGTCGGTGGGGCGTTTCGACGAGGTAATGACCGCGGGGCGTGGGTTTATCTCGCTCGCGGCCATGATCTTTGGCAATTACATGCCGTTTGGCGCGTTTGGGGCTGGCCTGCTGTTTGGCTTTGCCGATTCGCTCGCCTCCAGGATGGCGATCCTGGGCCTGCGCATCCCCTCGCAGTTTCTGCTCATGGCGCCGTATGTCGCCACGATGATCGTGCTGGCGGGCGTGGTTGGGCGGGCGCACATCCCGGCTGCGGACGGCGTCGCCTATGAAAAAGAGGGCTGATTTTCGCTAAACCCTGAAAGGCTTACCGCCCCACGAGGGGCAGAAAATTGAACGTTTTTGCCCAGAAGACTGACACGGGCGGGCCGAAAACGGCCGGCAGGTCGGAGCTCGAGGCGGAATAACCCTGGTTGGTGATCGTCCCGGTGTATGAATCGGAGGCCTGCACCACCAGTTTCATCTGGCGCGTGGCGTTTGGACCAAAGGAGGGTTGGCCCCACACGATCGTGTCGCCGGTCAGGGTGTATGGCAGGGTGGCGGTGACGAACTGGGTGTGGGCGGGAATCACGTCCGTGATACGCAGGTCGTATGTGGGATATAACGGATGCTTATAGGTGGTCTGCAGGGTGAAGGTGATCACCCAGCCTGGTTGGTAGAAGGGTAAATTCGGCCTCTTGGAAAGTTCCAGCACACGGTCAGTTCCCTGGATCGCCTGCCAGGCGTCGATCCGCCCCCAGCCGTAGATATTATTAGGCACCGCGTTGCCCGACGTGCCACAAAACTGGTCGGTGGTGCGCGGGACGGCGTTGTGGCTGATCAGCGCCTCGATTTCGTCCGGATGACCCGCCAGCCAGGGCGCGGCTGAGATCAGCAGCGCCACCGCCCCCGCCACGTGCGGCGCAGCCATGCTGGTGCCTTGGTTATAGGCGTAGCCGTTCCCCGGAATGCTGGAACGCAGGTATGAGCCGGGCGCGCTCACGTCCGGTTTGGGGCGGTTGCTGCCGTCCACCGTCACCGGGCCGCGGCTGCTGAAGCTGGTGATAAAATCGCTCATATCGGTTGCGCCGACCGTGAACGAAGCCTCGTAGATCGCGGCTGGACTGGACACTGTGCTGCATTCCATCCCGTTATTGCCGGCGGACTGCACCGTCACGATCCCCGCCGCGCGCACGTTCTCGACGGTCGTTTTGAGCATGTTCGGGTCTGTGCAGCCTTCAGCGGGCGGGCAGCTCCACGAATTGTTGATCACATCGGGGGCCAGGTCGGGGCGTGGAAACTGGTTGTTCAGGTCGGTCGGGGCGATAAACCATTGGAAGCACTCCATGTAGGAGGCCGGCGAGCCAATGCCGCGGTCCATGTTGCGGCAGCCGATCCAGCGCGCCCCGGGCGCGACGCCGATCTGGTTGGCGCCCCCGTCGTCGCCGACCATCGTGCCCATGGTGTGCGTCCCGTGAGATTGGTCGTCACAGGGCACGGGCGAATTGGGCCCGCAGATCCCGCCGCCGCTGTGGATGGCGTCGTGCCAGTTGTAATTGTGATCCGCGCTGGCCCCGTTCCAGCCTCGATACTGGTTCTTCAGCGCCGGGTGGGTCCATGCATAGCCGGTATCCTGACCAGCGATCACCACGCCCTGCCCGCGAAAACCGGCCGACCAGGCCTGCGGGGCGTTGATTTTCTGGATGTTCCATTCGACCCCTTCCGGCGCGCTGGGAACAAGCGGCTGGGCTGTCTGCTCCGGCAGGTCGAGCTGCACGCTGGGGTTGGCGAAGACGTGCGCGACGTCCCTGCGCCGGGCCAGCATTTGTAACGCGCCCGCATCCGCGCGCACCCAGATCGCGTTGGCGACCCAGAACCGCCTATATTCGAGCGCGGGCTGACTGGTGTTCCGCAGGTTCTCCAGGGCGGCCAGCAGCGGCGCCTGGGTGCGGTCCGCGGTCTCGGTCAGCCGCTCGTAAACGAAGCGGCCCTTTTCCAGCCTGGTGGGCAGGCGGGCGGCTTCGCTCAGGTCAGCCTGTTCGCTCAAGAAGAGGATGAATTCAGTCGCGCCAGCGCGGGAGGTTTCCAGCGCCCAGGGGTCAACTTTGGACTGCCAGGGCGCGGCAGCCATGCCCTGGGCGGAACCTACCACAAAACTGGCGAGCAGCAGCCCGCTCAGGAACAGGCTCAGGATTGGGTAGACGATGCGGGTGGACAGCCGGTTTGTTTTCATAGTCTGATGAGTATCCTTATTTCGGGCCAGATGAGCGGAAGAGCAGCCAGCCCGCCCAGGCCCATGCTCACGAATGGCGCCAGCAGCGCCGGCAGCGGAAGCTGGAGGGCGGCGTATGTTACCAGGCCGGC
>JADYYC010000029.1 GCA_020853835.1 Anaerolineales bacterium | reverse complement strand
TGATGCGCGCCTTCTCGCAGGCGCGCTCGACCGACTGGCGCACCGCCCTGAAGTCGAGCGGGTCCGGGCGGTCGTGCAGCGCCAGCGTGTCGGTCGCCATGCTGGAACCGGCGATGCGCACCAGCCGGTTCGGGAAGCCGGGCGGTAGCAGGCCAGGGCGGGTCAGGATGGCCGCGGCCGCGCCGTCGGCGGGCGGGGCCACGTCGAACATGTTCAGCGGGTCGCACACCAGGCCGGCTTTCGCATACAGTTCGGGCCTGATGGCCTTCTGATACATCGCATGCGGGTTGCCGGCGCCATTGGCGTGCGCGATGAACGGAAAACCGGCAAACGCGGCGCGCTCAACGGCGTATTCATACATATAGCGGCGCATCAGCAGGGCTGCCTGTCCGCTCGGCGTCAGCCCCTGCACCGATTCGTAGTCGCTGTCGCCCGAGGTCGCGAGCGCCTCGTCGACCGCCGAGCCGACCATGTCCGAAGACTTTTCCACGCCCACCACGAGCGCCACATCGACCTGTTCCGAGGCCACCGCCATATAACCGGCGCGCAGCGCCGCCGCGCCCGAAGCGCCCGCCGCCTCGAGGGTGAGGGCTTCCACCCCGACCAGGCCGCAAAAATCGGCGATCAACGCCCCCAGGTGCGCCTGGCGCGAGAGCTGTGCGGCGTTCATGTTGCCGACGAACAGCGCCTGCGGGCGCAGCCCCGCCGTGTCGGCCTCAGCCGCCCGCACCGCCATCAGGGCCAGCTCGCGCAGTGATTTATCCCAGTGCTCTTCAACCGCCGTCTGGCCGATACCTGCGATTACGACATTCGCCATCATACCCACCCCGCCTATTTCATCACCAGCTTGCCGCGCATGCGGGCGTACTGGGCGTAATCGATCGGCGTCCGGCGGGCGATGTAAGCCTGGGTGTGCGGAGCCCGGTCGCGGCGCTCGAGGATCGCCTCGCCCACCGTGAGCGCAAAGGCGTCCGACCCCGCGCCCGAGCCGAACGAGACCATCAGGATGCGGTCGCCGGGCTGGGCGACGTCCAGGATGGCGGTCAGGCCGATGATCGCCGCGCCCGCGTAGGTGTTGCCGATCAGCGGGACAAGCAGGCCGGTCTTGATTTGCTCCTGATCGAAGCCGAGCAGTTGAGCCGCGCGCTGCGGAAACTTGGTGTTTGGCTGGTGAAAGACGGCGTACTGGTAATCCGCGGCGGTGGTGTGGGTGGCCTGCATGAGCGCCTTGCCAGCCTCGGTGATGTGGGTGAAGTAGGCGGGCTCGCCCGTAAAGCGCTGCCCGTGTTCGGGGTATTTGGCGTTTGGCCGCCGCCAGAAGTCGGGCGTGTCGGTGACATAGGAATAGGCGGCGTCGATGACGGCCAGGGAGTCCTCCGCCGGGCCGAGCAGGAAAGCTGCCCCGCCCGCCCCCGCGGTGTATTCCAGGGCGTCGCCGGGGCGTCCCTGGGCGGTGTCCATGCCGATCGCGAGGGCGTAATCGGCCATCCCCGAGCCGACAAACCCGACCGCCGCGACCATGGCCTCAGTGCCAGCCTTGCAGGCAAACTGCCAGTCGGCCGCCTGCACATTCGGCACCGCGCCGATCGCCTCGGCCACCAGGGTGGAGGTGGGTTTCACCGCGTAGGGGTGTGATTCGGAGCCAACCCACACCGCCCGCACCCGGCTGGGGAGGACGCCGGCGCGCTTCATGGCGTTGCGGGCGGCTTCGATGGACATGGTGGCTACGTCTTCATCGAGGCCCGGCACTGATTTTTCTTTTATGGGCAGGCCCCCCTGTCCATCTGTCCAGATGCGCGCCACTTCGCTGGCGGGCAGGCGATAGCGCGGCACGTACGCGCCGTAGCCGGAGATGCCCACCGGTCGGTTGGGTTTGAGTAAAAGGTTTTCGTTGTTGTTGTCGTTTTGATCCATACAAACACCTGTTGGTTATGATCCTGCCAGGGTGGCAGGAGAATTGATATTTATGCGGGTCGAACAGCCATTCAATTGGCGATTTCTTTAATGATACACCCGGTTGCAGCAGCTCAGCGTTGCCAGGACTTGAGAATTTCCTGGGCGCGGTCGATGCGGATGACCTTCTCGTTCACTAACTGCTCGGCCAGACGCTCGATCTGTTCTCCCTGCGCGCCGGCGGCGATCGCCACCTGGCGGGCGTGCAGCCCCATGTGTCCGCGCTGGATGCCCTCCGTCGCCAGCGCTCGCAGCGCGGCCAGGTTTTGAGCCAGGCCGACCGAAACGATGACCTCGGCCAGGCGGGCTGCGCTCTCCACGCCCATGAGCTTGAGGTTGGCGCGGGCGGCCGGGTGAACGCGCGTCGCGCCGCCAACGATCCCCACCGCCATAGGCATTTCCAGGCTGCCCACCAGGTTCCCCTGATCGTCCTTTCCCCAGGCCGAGAGCGAGGTGTACCTGCCGTTTCGGGCAGCGTAGGCGTGCGCCCCGGCTTCCACCGCGCGCCAGTCGTTTCCGGTGGCGATCACCACCGCGTCCACGCCGTTCATGATGCCCTTGTTGTGGGTGGCGGCGCGGTAAGGGTCGGCGGCGGCAAAGGCCCAGGCGGCGATGATGCCGTCGCGCACCTCCTGAGCGCTGAAATCTTCGAAGGCGAGCTCGTCGAGCGGGACGGTGCAGCGCGCCCGCGCCACCCGGCGGTCCGCCAGGTTCGAGAGGATGCGCAAGTGCACGCGGCCCTTGCTCAGCTCCGCCAGGCGGGGAGCCAAGCGTTCGGCGGCGGTGTTCAGGGCGTTGGCGCCCATCGCATCGCGCACGTCGAAGATCAAATGGACGACCAGGAACGGCCCGATGGGGGAGGCCTCGATGATGCGCACTTCCAGGTCGCGCGGCCCGCCGCCAAGCTTCTTAAGCACGGGGTCGATCTCCAGCGCCTCCGCCAGCAGCTCTTGCCTGGCTTCGAGGATCGCCAGGCGGGCCGAGGGCGGGTCGGCAACGTCTAAGATCTGCATCTGGGCGATCATCTCGGGCGGGGTGGCGCTGGCGCTGAACCCGCCTCCAGCCCTGACGAGCTTTGCCATAAAAGATGCGCCGGCGACCACGGAAGGCTCCTCGATGACCATCGGCACGAGGACGTCCTGTCCATTGACCTGGAAATTCAATGCTATTCCCAACGGCAGCGCATACGTGCCGACGACGTTCTCGATCATGTGCTCCGCCTGGTCAAGGCGCAGCCCGGGCGAACCGCGCAACGCCGCAAACTCCTCCACCGACAGCTCGACCCGCTGGTTCAGTTCGTTGAGCCGGTCTTCAATGTGGAGTTTGTAAAAACCGCTGATCCGCGATCCCTGTTGTCGCTCTTCCATAACGCCTCCGGATAGACATACCACTCAATCAGACTATTTATATCCACAGTGGGCTGGCAAAAGCTATCAATCTCGGACAAAATGGGGTAAAATTTGATCGCGATGAGTAAATGAGATGGTTTTATTATCTCGTGAACAATTAGAGGAACGTTTAGCGGCCCTACACCTTGCCAGCCTGGAGCTGGTCAGCGATCTATCCCTGGAAAATGTGCTGGAACGTATAGCCCAGTTTGCGCGCGAGCAGGCGGACGCCAAATATGCCGCGCTGGGCGTGGTGGACGAGGACGGCGACCTGGTGCAATTTATTCCGATCGGGATGACCGAGGCGGAGATCGCGCGCATCGGCCATCCGCCGGTTGGGCGGGGGCTTTTGGGCGCGATGTGGCGCCAAAAATCTCCCGTGCGCATCCCCGAGATCCGCGAGGACCCGCGCAGCATCGGTTTTCCCGACAACCACCCCATTATGCGCTCTTTCCTGGGCGTCCCCATTCTGCAAGGTGAAAAGCAGCTCGGGCAAATTTACCTGACCGACAAGATCGGCTATCACGAATTTACCGAACAGGACGAACGCGTGCTGGAGACGCTGGCGGCTTATGCCGCGGTGGCGATCACCAACGCCCGGCTTTACAACCAGCTCGTCCGGCGCGACACGGAGCTGCTGCACCGCAACGAGGACTTGAAGCTGCTCAATGATGCCGCGGCGACCCTGACGAGCTCGCTTGACATCGACGAGATCCTCGAAAAGACGCTCAACCTGGTGCTGGATTACCTTTCGGTCGAGGTGGGTGAGATCTTCCTGCGCGAAGAAGACAAGCAGGAACTGTATTTAGCCCTGCACCGCGGCGATTACGAGGAGGCTTTTTCGCAAATCGACCGCTTCCGCGTGGGGCAGGGGTTTATCGGGATGGTTGCCTCGACCGGCAAGATGCTGGTGAGCCGTAACCTGCGCCAGGAAATGCACTTCTTGCGCAACGAAGTGCTGGAGGCCGGCTTCCAGTTCATCGTGTGCATCCCGCTGACATCGGGCGGCAAGGTCGTGGGCGTGATGAGCGCTGCCACGCGCCAGGATCGCGATCTTGACGAGCGCGAGCTCAACATGCTGAGCGCGATCGGCTCGTGGGCCGGGATCACGATCGAAAACGCCCACCTTAACCGCCAGTCGCGTCGCCTGGCGGTGTTGGAAGAACGAGAGCGCATCGGCATGGATCTGCACGACGGGATCATCCAATCGATCTACGGCGTGGGGTTGGCGTTGGATTTCGCCCGCATGTCTCTGAGCGATGACCCGGAAGTGGTCAAGGACAAGCTGGCCGAATCGATCGACGCGCTGAACAACACCATCCGCGACATCCGGGCCTATATCCTGGACCTGCGCCCGCGCCAGTTCCACGGCGAAGACCTCAAGCAGGGCTTGCAGCGCCTGGTGGACGAATTCCAGGCCAACTGCGTCACGCGGGTCGCTCTGGTCGGGCCCGAAGACGGCCTGGTGGATTTTCCAGCCCAGAACGCCACGGTGTTATTCCACATCTGCCAGGAATCGCTGGCAAACATCGCCAAGCACGCCCGCGCCCAACACACCGAAGTGCACCTGTGGACGACGCGCGACCGGGTGCTGCTGGAAATTTCGGATGATGGGCGCGGTTTCGACATGCACAAGATCAACGTGACCCTGGGGCACGGCCTCTCGAATATGCAGTCGCGCGTCCGCAAGGTGGGCGGCGAGGTCGAGATCACCTCGACCATCGGGAGCGGCACGACCGTCCTGGCGTGGGTCCCCAGCCGTGAAACATGAGGCGATGGAAATCATCACAAGCCGCAGCAATCCAAAGATCAAAATGGCGCGGGCGCTCCAGCAGCGGAAGAACAGGCAGGAGGCCCGCCTCTTTTTGGCGGAGGGGATCCGCCACGTTGGCGAGGCGTTAGAGGCGGGCGCGAGGTTCGAAGGGGTCTACTTTACCCCCGAGCGCTTGAAAAGCTCCTTCGGCCTGAGTCTGGTCGAGCGGGCCGCGGCGGCTGGCATCCCGGTCTACGCGGTGACGCCGGAGGTGTTCGAAGCGATCGGCGAAAAAGAGAACCCGCAGGGCATCCTGGCGGTGCTGCACAAGAACGACCCGAAGCTGGATGATTTCGGGGTGGGCAATTTCCCCTGGGGGGTGGCGGTCATCGCCCCTCAGGACCCCGGCAACGTGGGGGCGGTGCTGCGCACGATCGACGCGGTGGGCGCGAGCGGGCTGATCCTGCTGGATGGCGGCGTGGACGCCTACCACCCGAGCGCGGTGCGCGCCAGCATGGGGGCGCTTTTCTGGCTCCCCGTGATCCAGGCGGATTTCGAAGTCTTCAGAAACTGGGCCGGCGCGGGTGGTTATGCCGTCTATGGCAGTTCAGCCCGGGCGGAAGTTGACTACCGCCAGGCCATCCCTTACCGCAGACCGTGCATCCTGTTGCTTGGCAGCGAGCGCGAAGGGCTGAACGATGAGCAGCGCCGCGCGTGCAACGAGATCGTCAGCCTGCCGATGCACGGCAGGGCGTCGTCCTTGAACCTGGCCGTCGCGGCCGGGGTGCTCCTGTACGCGATGCGCGAGGAGATCACTTGAGATAACGGTCGAAAAAGTCGCCCACCATTTGAAATAGAGCGGGGAAATCGGGGTCGATCTGGCCGTCCGCGGATTGGAAGCTGTGCCCGGCATTCTTGACGACCACCAGTTCGACCGGGATGGCGCTTTCCTTCAGGCGTTCATACAAGATCTCGGATTGCGCCAGCGGGACGACCTCGTCCCGGTCGCCGTGCATGATCAGGAACGGCGGGTCGTCCGGGCTGATATAAGTCGTTGGGCTGTAAACATCCAGCAGGGGGTCCTGGTTGGACGATGCGCCAAACACCTGCAGGGCATAGCTGCGGGGGGATTGCGCCAGCATGGCGCGCAGATCCGCCGGTCCATAAAGATCAACCACGGCCTGAACCCGGCTGGATTGATCGAGGTATTCACCCGTGTCCCAGCCCGCCTGGGTGTCCGCGGCGCCGAGCAGGGCCGCCAGGTGCCCCCCGGCGCTCCCGCCAATCACGCCGATCCGCTGCGGGTCAAAACCGTACTTCTGGGCATTGGCGCGCAGGTGACGGATGGCGCATTTCACGTCTTCGATCGGCGCCGGAAACGTGTATTTGGGGGCCAGGCGATAGTTGATCGAGGCGAAAAAATAACCCCGCCGCGTCAGCTCTTCTTTGAAGCTCAACCCAATCCCATCGCTCTTGTCCCCTCCGGTCCAGCCTCCGCCGTGGATGTAGACGACCAGCGGGGCCTGTTCGCTGGCTTGCTTGGGACGGTAGAGGTCCATCGTGAGCGCCACGCCATCCGAGGTCGTGCAGTAAACCAGGTCGATCTGCACCGGGGTGTTGGTGGGGGAAGCGCCCGCAGGGGGAGCAAAGAGAAACGTGGCCGAGTTGCGGACGCCGTTTTGCAGCGTCACTTCCTGCGGCCCGATTGGAACGTACTGGCTGCCCTCGGGGGGCGTCATCCGGGCGGTCAGGGGCTGATCCCACTGCGAGGGGATGAGGATCATCGCAAACCCATCCGCATTGGTCTTCGCTCCAAAGCTCTGGGCGGTAAACGCGGCGCCTTCCAGGGGCAGGTCTGCATCGTCCAGGCGGCCGTTGCCATTCGTGTCTACAAAGGCATAGGCAGAGAAGGCCGTGTCCACGATGGGCGCCAGCGTCCCCCGTCCACCGCCCGGCACAAGGGGAAACAGGCTGCAACCGGAGAGCAGCGCCAGGATGGCGATCGAACACAGCCGCAGACCAATGTTTTTCATCGATATAGATGCTCCGCACCGCATTATAACCGCGGATAAATTAAAAATCTGGCGGTGTGCGGGGTTGAAGAGCGCCGGTCCAGGCTTCAGGATCAGTATCTGCCCCGGCTGGTTCTTAGCTGCGGGTTGGCGAGCTCTTCTTCGCGGGC
>JADYYC010000028.1 GCA_020853835.1 Anaerolineales bacterium | reverse complement strand
TCCTGTATCCGGTCAACCAGGTCTTCGTGATCACGCTCTGGAAGGACATCCCCTACAGCATCGTGCTGCTGGCTCTGAGCCTGCTGCTGCTGCAGGTCAGCCTTTCCGAGGGGGAGAGCCTCCGCCGTCCATATATATGGCTCCTGCTGGGGTTGCTCTCCGCCCTGGCTGCGCTGCTGCGTCACAACGGCGCGCCCATCCTGGGTTTGTTGCTGCTGCTGATCGTCCTCTATCCAGCCCAAGCGCGGAAGACCTCCTATGCGCTCGCCCTGGCGTTGGCAGCAATCGTACTGGTAAGAGGCCCGCTCTTTCGCATGTACCACGTCGATATCCAAACCAACAACTGGCAGATCGGCATGCGGATTATGCACTATCTGGCGGCTTACATGAACCAAGGCATTGCCCTGGATGAACAGAGCGCCCAAACCGTCGGGTTGGTCTGGCCGCGCCGCGTCCCGCCCAATTACTCCTGTTATCTGATCGATCTGACCGCTAACATGTTGCCCCCGCAAACCATCGCCGATCAACTGCCCGCCCTGCGGGCGGCTTTTTTCCGCACCCTCCGAGCAAACCCCGCCGTAGCGTTCGAGCACTTCCGGTGCGCCAGCTCGCTTGTCTGGCGCATCACCCAGCCGGCGGATGGCTATCTCTATTCCTTCGACCTGCGGCTGTACCTGGGCAAAGCGGGCTATGTCTTTGGTCAAAACGAGCTCAACATTCCCATCCGCTCGAAAATCCCCTGGCTGCGCGACCAGCTCGCCGGCTACTTTGACGCCACCTCGCAGTGGTACATCTGGCGCCCGGCGGCCCCTCTATATCTCACGATTTTCTTTGGCGCTGTCTTTGCGGCGAGACAACGATCCTGGAGGCACCTGCTGTTCCTGACCCCTTTGATCCTTCACTCGATCACCCTTTTGGTTGTCGTGTCGAGCCAGGAATCGCGCTACCAGTACCCGGTCTTCCTGATCGTCTGGTTTGCATTCGGGTTGATTTTTACTCAAAAAGCAGACCCCCTCGCCAGGGCAGGCGGGCCGGAATGAAGATCCTGCTCGTCAGCAACGGCCTGCCACCGACCGCCTTTGGGGGAGTAGAAACCTACACGAACGACCTGGCGCGCGCGCTTGGCAGGGCGGGACATGCGGTGAGCGTTTTCTCTCGCGAGTCGGATTTCTCCTGCCCCGACTACTCAGTGCGTGACGAGGTCGAGAATGGCCTGCGCGTTATCCGGGTGGTGAACGATTATAAGCAGATCGCATCCTGGCGGGAGACCTTCCTGGATGCCCGCATCGAACAACTCTTCCAGGCTGCGCTGGAGGACATCCAGCCTGACGTGATCCACTTCCAGCACCTCATTGCGCTGTCGGCCCGCCTGCCGGAGGTCGCGGCTGCCCGGCGCATTCCCTTTCTCACCACCCTGCACGATTTCTGGCCGCTGTGCCAGCGCATCAACCTGACCGACTGGCGCTCAGCCCTTTGCGCCGGCCCCCGGCAGGGCGGCGATTGTTACACCTGCGTGCTTGGCGCGCCAGGGGGGCCGCATCTCTCGCCGGCACATTCGGCCTGGCTCAGAGGGATCAAGCGTGCGCTTTCGCCCCAAAGCCGCCGCCTGCTCCGGCGCTGGCTCTTTCGCGGCCAGGAAGCGCGACGGCAGCCGCCCGCGCTGACCGGCTCCAAAGAGGTCTTTGAAGAGCGTTACGAGGTCTTCCGGCGTTCTATCTCGCTCAGCGCCCGTATTTTGGCGCCTTCTGCTTACGTGCGCGAGCGCTACGTCGCCAACGGTTATCTTTCCGAGATCGAGATCCTGCCCCTGGGGATCGACCCGCCGGGCCCGGTCGAGCCAGCTTCGCCCGCCCGGCCGCTCACTTTTGGCATGATCGGGTCGGTGATCCCGATCAAGGGCGTCGATCTGCTCATCGAGGCTTTCTGCGCAGTCCCCCAAGCGGATATTCGCCTCCACGTCTATGGCCGGCAAGACATCTCGCCGGATTATCTGGAGCGGCTCAAGAAGCTGGCCGCCCAGGACGACCGCGTCCGCTTCATGGGGCCTTTCCCGCCCGAACAGCGCAGCCAGATCTATGGGCAAATCGACCTGCTCGTGATCCCTTCCATCGTGCCCGAGACCTTTTCACTCGTCGCCCGCGAGGCGCTGCTGCATCACAAACCGGTGATCGCCTCGCGGCTGGGCGCCTTGAACGAGATCGTCCGCGACGGGGTGAATGGCTTCTTGTTTTCCCCATCTCAACCGGACGGGCTGAGGCGCATCCTGACCCGCATCGCCGAAGACCCCCGGGTACTGCAATCGCTCGACCTGCCCGGGCCGTTTCCGATCTATACGTTCGCTTCTCATGTTGAGAAGCTGACAGAGCTTTACTCCGCCCTGCGCGCCGGCTGACACAGACGCTCTTGAAGACAAAGGGCTGCCAGTCCGGCGCAGCTTTTTATTACCCCCCTCATGCGCGGCGCTGGCGTATGAGATCCGCCAGCTCGGAAAGCGTGTCGAACGTCTCGGCGTTGAGCTCGGTGTCATCGATCCGCACGCCAAAAGCCTCCTCGACAAAGAGCGACAGATCCACCAGGTGAAACGAATCGATCAGCCCGCTCGAGATCAGCGGGTCGTTATCGCCGAGTTCATAGCGTGGACGCTTGAGCACCTGGGTGCGGATGTACTCGGAAAGCGCGGTTTCAATTTCCATGCAGCGGCTCCGTTTTTGTAAATTCATTCAAGCTCAAATCCATCCTCCTGGGCGAACTCGCGCAGATATTTATCCCGGTTTGCGGCGCGCGAGACTTTCCCGCTCGAGGTCTTGATCAACCAGCGCCGGCTCACAAGCCGGATTTCGGACAGCGCCACCTCGCTTTGCTGGACGACCCGCTTGCGCAACTCCATCTCCAGCGCTTTTCGGTCCACGGCAGCCAGGCCGCCATCCTCCACCTCGCACACCATCACGATCTTCTCCGAACCAACCTCGGCATCGTAAACGCCAAACGCGGCGCTGCGCCCAGGGGCGATCCCCGGCACCTGGCTGGCTATGGCCTCCAGATCCTGCGGGTAGATGTTCTTGCCACCCACGATGATGAGGTCCTTTTTTCTCCCGGTGACAAACAACTCGCCCTCGGCCAGGTAGCCCATATCGCCAGTGAAGTACCAGCCCGAACGGATGGCCTCTTCTGTCAGTTCGGGGCGGCGGTAGTAGCCGCTGAGCATACAGTCGCTGCGCAGGATGATCTCGCCCACCCGCCGCTCCGGCAGAGGCTCGCCCCGCTCGTCCACAACTTGCACCTGGGTGCCCTCAACCGGGAACCCGCAGCTTATCATCGAAGTCGAACCGGGCCCGCCGGGTTCGACCGGGACGGCCCGCCGTTCTTCCTGAAGGCTTCGCAGGCTGACCCAATCGGCGCGCGCCGGCGCCCCGACCGGGTTTTGTGTCACGGCAAAGGTGTTCTCGGCCATCGCATAGCAGGTCGAAAGCATCTCCTCCGTCACGCCGTGATGCGCCAGCTTGCTCGCAAAGACGGCGTGGCTGTGCAGATAGACCGGCTCCGAGCAGTTGATAAACGCCCGCATACTCGAGAGGTCGATCCCTTTCAAATCTGGCTGGCGCACCACCCGCGCCATGTGGTTATAGGCAAAGTTGGGCAGCCAGCAAAGCGTGCCGCGCTGCTGGTGAATGGCCCACAGGAGGATCTTCGGGTCCACAACCCATTTGAACGGCGACATCAAAACCAGCGGGACGCCCGCGACCAGGGGCATCACGAAGCCGGCGATGAGACCCATGTCGTGATACAGGGGCAGCCAGCTCACGATCACATCCTGTGGACTCAATTCGATCGCCCTGCTGTAGGCGCGAATCTGGTTGAGCACAGCGCGGTGCGAGAGCGCCACCCCTTTTTGCAGACCGGTCGTGCCGCTGCTGTGCTGCAGGAAGGCGATCTTATCGCCAGAATAGGGGGGCCAGGGCTGCGCTTCGGATGGCGAGCCAGAGGCCCGGCTCACTTCAGCCTCGCTCATCACCCGGCAGTCCGCGCCGGCGAGCAGCGCCCGCAAACGCGGCTCGAACTCCTCGTAGGTTATCACGGCGCGAGCGTCCGAGTGGATCACCAGCTCCCTCACCCGCTCGAGATAGATTTGCGGGTCGAGGCGGTCGGTTAGAAAAGGGAAGATCGAGCCGATCGCGCCCAGGTACATCGCCCCCCAAAAGGCGTACAACAGCTCCTGAGAATGGCGCAGCACCAGGATGACAAGGTCTTCCGGCCCGATCCCAACCCCGGCGAGCGCCCGGGCATATTCCGCCGCCCGACGGTGGAATTCGCCGGCGGAGATCCTGAGCTCCTCCCCTCCCTCATCCAGAAAAATCAGCGCCGTGCTCTCGGGCGCTGCGACCGCCCTTGACTGCACGGCCTGGGTCAACGTTTCGTAAGCCTCGATCTTCATTTTGTATTTATAATGCCTCGCTCACGTCCTTTAATAGAGCGATTCTATCACGACCTGCGCCCCGGCCTTGCGCCTCGCCCGGTTGTGCAGTAAACCTCCAGGATCCTGGCCCTGGCGCGTTTTAGGGACGGCGCCCCTCCCCGGCATGGAACAAACTTCGACAAACACCCCGCCCTTTTTCTCTGTGCTCGTGCTGAACCGGAACGGCGAACGCTTTCTGCCGCGCTGCCTCGAGGCCCTTGCCGCCCAGACCTTCAGGGATTTCGAGCTGATCGTGCTGGACAATGCCTCTACTGACCCGTCGCTTGAGATCGTAAAGGACAACTGTCCGGGCGCCCGAATCGTCCGCTTCGAGACGAACCTGGGCTTTTCGATCGCCAACAACCGCGGCGCGGCGCGGGCGCGCGGGGAGTGGCTGGCGCTGCTCAACAACGACGCCTTCCCCGAACCCGGTTGGCTTGCGGCTATGGCGCGCGCCATTAATGAGAACCCCGGCTACGCTTTCTTCAGCTCGCTTCTGGTCCAGGCTGAACATCCGGGCCGGGTGCAGAGCAGCGGCGATATCCTCAACATCAGCGGTCACGCCTGGTCCAGAGATAACCACACGCCCCTGGAGAAAGCCTGCCACAGTCCGGGGGAAGTCTTCAGCCCGTGCGCGGCCGCGGCCGTTTACCATCGCCAACAATACCTGGCCGTCGGCGGCCTCGACGAAGCCTTCGTAAGCCATCACGAGGACGTTGACCTGGGCTTCCGCCTGCGCCTGCAGGGCTGCCGCTGCCTGTACGTTCCCGACGCCGTGGTAGCCCACATCGGTTCGGGGACCTACGGAGCAGAAAGCGATTACACCGTCTACCAGGTGCAGCGCAACGTGGTGTGGTGCTACTTCGCCAACATGCCAGGCTGGCTGTTCTGGCAATACCTGCCTGCCCATGTGCTCGCGACCCTTTTCTTTCTGGCTTACTACACCCTGCGCCGCCAGGCCGGCCCGGTCTGGAGAGCCAAACGAGACGCTTATCAGGAACTTCCCAGGGTGCTCGCCCGGCGCAAACAAATTCAGGCCGCCCGCGTGGCGACGCCAGCCCAGATCGACCGGGCGCTGGATCACCAGCTTTTTGGCCCATTCCTGCTCGGGAGGCGCTTTTCCCGCCGTGGGCGCGGCTGAACTTCTTGCACCCCCTTCCTATACAGTGAACGCGACGAACTCAACACAAAGCGAGCCCGACCCGCTCTACCACGCCCCGGCAGGGGTAAGTCCGCACACGGCGGGGCGGAAAATCATGCTCACCACCCCCCAGGGCGGGCTGGTCTGGGTCGATCGCCTGGTGCTCGATTTATGGAAGGCCGCGCAGGGGCGCACCTTGGAAGAAGTCCTGCAGGTTTTCCGGCCCCGCCATTCCACGGAGAGCCAGGCGCGCGCCGGGCTGGCCTGCCTTGTGCAGGCTGGCCTTCTACGGCGTGCGGACGATCCTACCCCTGGCTCCTCCACCCCGGCTCCAATTGTGAGTGAGCAGGTTTCGGCGATCCTGGTCGGGTTCAACAGCCGGGCCTGGCTGGAAGACTGCCTGGCGGCGCTCTTTGCACAGACCTGCCCACCATACGAGACCATCTTCGTGGACAACGGACCCGAGGATGGCTCCGCTGCGTGGCTCTCGGAACGCTGTCCGCAGGTGCGTCAGATCCGGCAGACAAGCCGGGGCTCGCTTGCGCGGGCGATCAACACGGGCATCGGGGAAGCCAGGGGCGATTACCTGCTGCTGCTCAACCCGGATGTGCGATTGGAGCATGACGCCCTGGCGCAGATGGTCGCCGTCGCCCGCCAACATCCACGCTGTGCGGCAGTCGCCCCAAAGCTGCACCTGCTTTTCACGCCGTCATTTTTGAACGGGTTGGGAAACCTCGTGGGCGGGTTTTCCTGGGGGACGGACCTCGGCCTCGGCCGCCTGGACCTGGGCCAGTTCGACCGCAGGGAAGAGCTTCCCTCGGCCTGTTTTGCCGCGGCGCTCATCCCGCGCGGGGCCATCCAGGCTGTCGGGCTGCTCGACGAGGGGTTCCCGCTCTATTACGAGGACAGCGAATGGTGTTACCGCGCCCGCCTTTTCGGCTTCACCATCCAGGCGGCGCCCGCGGCGAAGGCCGGGCACGCCTTCGGCGCCCGCCCCGGCGAGGATGCGGAGCTCAAACCTGAAAAGCTCCGCCAGGTTAC
>JADYYC010000027.1 GCA_020853835.1 Anaerolineales bacterium | reverse complement strand
GCTTCAGCGCCATGGGCCGCCTTAGCCGCCGGGATCGCCTCCCCCGGAAGGAACTGAGCAGTGGTAATCGGGTTCCACATCATGAAGCCTGTTATGGCCATAATAATGGTTCCCCAGACCACCGCCAGGTATTCGACTTTCTCGGCATAGTTGTATCTGCCATAATAAGCCCGCGTCTTGCGAAACCCGAGATAATAGGCAATGTCCGTGAAAAGATGCTGAAAATCTTCGATTAATGGCGCCATTGTCCAGGGGACGCGCAGCACGATCAACCGGTACAGAACCGAGAGGATGTGATAGACAGAGACCCACATCAGAACAAAGGCCGCGCCGTGATGGATAACCCGCGTTGTTGTAATGCCTCCAAGCGCTCGAATGATGAAAAGGCTGATGGGCGAGTCGATAAATTTCTGAGCCAGCCCGGTGATGCCGAGGGTCGTAAATGAGGTTAAAAACAGGAGATGTTCGATCCTTTGCGAGAGATCAAAGCGCTGATACATGACAGGGCCAGAGGTCTCGACAGCCGCCTCTGGAACAGGGTGCTCTAAAATGGGTGCTTGCTCAGCCATTTTTCTCTTCTACCTCATCTGATGCCGTTTTTGCATCTTGATCTTCATCCCGGTCTGATCTCTCTCCCGCAGCGTCTGCCGCAGACGATGCATCCGTTTCGGCCATGGCCTGACCGGTTTCATCGGGCTCTTCCGTCATTTGCGTGGGGCGTTTCCCGCGACGGTTAATCAAGCCGCGGCTCACATCTAAGACCACGAGCAGGGCCATGCCTCCCAGGGTGAACGGAATAAAGAACTTGTAGAACAGGTTGACGTAATACACTAATGGGTAGACCTGAGGCGACGGCACATAATGAGACATCCAGGCGGTTGGGAAATTTGTCGTCGCATCAGGATGACAGGCCTGGCAGCGCGCCAGCAAGTTGGCCTTGATTTTCAGACCCGTCGCCGGGTCATTCGTCGAACTAATATCATGCACGCCATGACAGTCGTAGCAAACCGGGGTGTTGACCTGCGCATCGGGGGATAATTTCTCGAATAACACCGCGGTCGTGCCATGAAAGTCATCGACGTAAGTGTTCAAGACATCGGTCGTGAGTCCGTATTTCGACATCAGCGTAGAATCAGTATGGCATTTCGCACATATATACGGTGAGCGCAAGCGAAAATATGCCGTGCGCGGATCCTCGATGTTGTGCACCCCGTGACAATCGATGCAGGTGGGGACATCCGGATTTCCTTCGCTCAAGGCGGACCCATGAACGCTTGCGGCATATTCCTGATAGATTTGACTGTGGCACAGCCCGCACCGTTCCGGGATCCATTGGCGCACATCCGGCAGCATTTTGTGAGTGTTTGGATCGGTCAGCCGGCGCACTTCGTGCGCGGTATGGCAGTCGCTGCACACGGCTGCCTCGCGAACGCCCTCTGCGCGCGCCGCAGCATGCACGCTGTCCAGCTCGAGCTCGGACTCGCGGGTGTGACAGCGCGCACACACTTCTCTCATCTTCAGCGTAACATCCCGCAAATCTTTCGCCTGGAACGGCGGGTGTGGATATTCACCCACATCGGTGTGGCATTGGACACAGGCATAACCCATCTGGCCGTGGACAGAATCCTGGTACATCTCCGGCGTAACATACAGATCCCATGTCTCTCCGCTGGGAAGGGTTATAGTTTCTCCAGGTACGCCGTGACAGCCCAAACAGACCTCGTTTGCGATCGACAGGTTCGGGTCAGAGGTCTTGGCGGAAGGCGCCGTTTGCGTTGTGGCCCCGCCGGGCTGGGGCGTTGCGGTGGGCTGTCCCTGCTTTGTGTGGTCAGCAGATGCAACCGTGACAAAGAACATGCTCAGTGAGAAGAGGAGCAGCACCGCGCCGGAGAGGATGTAAAGTGTAACTCGTCGGATCGGCATCACGCGCTTCCTCCTGATTCAGCGGCGTCTTCGGTTTCAGCGCTGGTCAACCGTTCGTATTCCAGGCTGTGATACTGGCGCATTTCCTCTTCGCTCATACTCCCGGTGAAAATGCTCAGGTTCAGGCGCTGAACATGAACATGGAAGAAATGCCATATGACGACAAAGATCGCCATGACAATGGCTTCGTTGCTATGAGCGAGGTAAGCAGCCGGGATAACCCCTCCTGGCAGGAGCTTGGTAATCTGGATTGGATACCACAGGATGATCCCCGAAACGATCAGGATCCCGATCCACAGGAATAGAAACCAGTAGGTAATTTTCTGCTCGAAGCTGTATTTACCAAACTTCGGCGGCTGGCGGGTTATGAAAAAGAGATATTTCACCATCTGCCAGGCGTCTTTGAAGTCTTGCGGGATGGGGAAAATATCTCCCGGGAGTCTGCGGCGGACCAGTAAATACAGGCCGCGGCCGACATGATAAACCGCTTCAGCGATGAGCAACAGCGCAAAGAGGTGGTGAATTTGCTGTAAAAGCTCTAATCGCTCTGGTGAAGAAATGATGAACTGGCTCCACGAGGTGTTCTGGTATTTCTGAGGTATCCCGGTGAAGAAAAGCGCCATTATGCTGAGAATTAAGATACCGTGTTCCCATCTTTGGGCAAGCGTAAAGCGCGGAAACGAACGCACCACCTTCACGGGATTATCGGTAACGCTGGGTTTCTCTGATCGCAGGCTCACGGGATGGCCCTCCTGATGCGGTCAATCACTGCATGGAAGATTTGCAGCAACACATAAATCGCGGACAACCAGAGAACGGTTGGGGTAAACGTGGAATAGAACTGTTCGGCATAATAGAGGATCGGTGTCCGGGATGGATCAATGCGGTTGTGACCCACCCAGGCCGCCGTCCAATTCAGGCCCGCATCGGGGTGACACTGCTGGCAGGTTTTCAACAGGTTGCCCGGATAGACCTTGGAGGCAGGGTCATCCGTGGAGCGGATTGCGTGAACCCCATGACAATCGATACACACGGCGCTCTTGTGCCAGATGGTCGGCCACCTGGCCTGGTACACGGAAATGTCCACCCCGTGCCAGGACAGGTTATAGAGGTCGTACACGTCCGACCGAAGCCCATACTTCGCCATAAGCGCCGGGTCGGCGTGGCATCTGGCGCACAAATCCGGCGAATTGATCCGGAATTGCGAGGTGCGCGGGTCCTGAATGTTGTGAACGCCGTGGCAGTCGGTGCAAACCGGCACATCCGGATTATCTTCTTCAAACAGAGGCTTGCCATGAACGCTGTCACGGTAATCGGTGAGGATTTGCGCGTGACATTTCCCGCAGGTCGTCGAAATGAGGCTGCGCGGTTCGCCGGCCGGTTGGACGTTATGCGCGCCGTGGCAGTCGGTGCAGATCGGGGCATCCATGTTTCCGGCCTGCGCGATCTTCGCATGGATGCTGTCCATGGTTTTTTCGTAATTTGCGGGGTGGCATTTCTGGCAGGCGAGATAGTAAGACCTGGATAATTCGCGGCGGGAGTTGAAATCAATCTTCGGATGAGGGTAGGTTTTGATTTCGGTGTGGCAGGCCTCGCATTCGATCCCCGCTTGTGAATGAACAGAATGGTTTAGCGTCTCTTGAGAAATGAAGAGGGACACCGCCTCGCCATTGGGGAGGGTCATCGAAAGGTCAGGGTTGCTGTGACAACTGAGGCAGTAGGCTTCCGTTTCTTGCTTGACCGGCCCGGCATGAACGCTGCCAACCGCCGCGAAAAGCAGGAGGGCTGCGCCGGCCAGCGTCAGCGCGAGCGCGAAAAAAAGGCCCAGGGTTTTCTTATTTCTGCTCTCAAGCATGAGCCAACTCTCCATTGTCATTGTGATGGCTCGAGTTGTTCTTTTTCTGATCTGATGGTCTTTTTGGCAGTTCGCTGATCAGGCCCAGTTTGCGCAGAATGAAAGAGATGCCAATCATAATAGCAAGAGGGACCAGACATCGGATCACAAAAAAAATAGCGACCACAAATGGGGTTGCGTTTTGTTCGTCCATGGGCTTGCCCTCCGAAATTTTCAGATCCTGATCGTTCTCAGGACGAATCGGCTTTCCTGCTTTGGGAATGCTTGGTTACAAACGGCAGAAATCAGTGTTTTTCCTCCTTCGGAAATAATGGCAGGAACAGCATGCCGATGGTCAGCATAAACAGGACGTAGCCGATAACGCCTAAAGCGATACCCCATTCCGTAAGATTGGGGAAATAAGAACCGGTCGGCGCTTGATAGAGCACCCCCGGTGAGTAAGAAAGCGGGACAGTCAATCCCGATACCGTCGTATTCCACCGGTTAACGATGATGCCCATCACAGCCAGGCCAGTGCCAATAACGAGAAGCACAGGTCTTCGTCTGAAGCGCGGCATGAGAAATAAAATGGCGGGCACGAGCACCCCCAGGATAATTTCCAGCACCCAAAAGCTGAAATTGTAGGGGGTGGTTTCCCTCAAGAGAGAAAGGGCCTGCATAACCGAAGGCGTGCGCCCGTAATAGGTAGTCGCCATGGTGTCCCAGAAGCGGAGATAACCATAAACCAGCAGCGCAAACCCGCTGTATTGGGCAATCGTGAAAAGGATGTCGTGCGGGATGCGGCGTTTGCCGGTGATCCACTCGGAAAGAAACGCAACCGTCATCGTGAGCGCCGGGCCAACTGCGATCGCGGAAAGGATAAACATGATCGGCATGCTTGGTTTGAACCAAATCGCTCGGGCTTTCACAATACCGTAAGTGGCGCCCAGAGATGATTGGTGCAAGAGGGAAATCAGCAAGCCGAGCAAAGCAAGCAGCGGCGCGATGCTGTGAAGTTTGTGGGCTGCCGTTCGCGTCCAGGGCCAGCGGTCAAAGAATTTCAGCTCTGTGATCACCGGGAGGACTTCGAAGATCATGATCGTGAGGTAAATGGTGATGCACCAAGTGATTTCCCATAAGACCGAATGGACGTTCCAGTACACCCACGGGTGCCAGAAACGATCCGGGCGGCCGATGTCCATGACCAGGGTGAGCAGGGCTGCGGTGTAGCCGATGAAGCCAACGTAGATCGCCAGGCGGATGATGGGCTGAAAGCGCTTCAGACCCATCAGGTAAACGATCGCCGAAAGGGTGAACGCGCCCGC
Source organism: Anaerolineales bacterium (assembly GCA_020853835.1). Classification (GTDB taxonomy): domain Bacteria; phylum Chloroflexota; class Anaerolineae; order Anaerolineales; family UBA4823; genus UTCFX2. The sequence continues at coordinate 7,137 of JADYYC010000027.1, read as the reverse complement.
GCCAAGCGCGATCGAAGAAAGATCGATGGTGATCCAAAGACCCCAGGGCACGGTATCGCTCATGTTTGTGAGCACAAGGCCCTGAGAAAAGACCCGAAACGCCGAAATGAGGCCGATCAGCAAGAGCAGACCGATCAGTAAAAACCAGGCGATAAGACCCGGTTTCATCTGGATAGGTTTTTTCTCGATCTTGTTGTCGATCGTTGAGACAGCCATGACCTACAAGCCCTCCTTCGGCGGAATGTAATAGACGCTCGGGCGGGTTCCAAGTTCTTCACGCAAGACAATCGTGGGGTTCTTTGAGATCATCTGCGTGACTTTGCTGTTCGGATCCTTCAAGTCTCCAAAGGTGCGCGCGCCTACCGGGCAAATGTTGACGCATGCCGGGGTTGCCTCGGGGTTAACCCCCGGGACCAGGCCGTTCGCCAGGCCTTGATCGATCCGGTGGACGCAGAAGGTGCATTTTTCGGCCACGCCGCGCGGGCGCCGCGGGATTTCAGCTATCCCCCAGGTCGGGATGTAGGGGTTGTGCTCGGTGTTCGTTTCCCAGTTGAATTTGCGCGCATCGTACGGACAGGCGACTTCGCAATAACGGCAGCCGATGCAGCGGTCATAATCCATGATCACCACGCCGTCTTCGCGAACATACGTGGCTTGAACCGGGCAGACTTCCACGCAGGGCGCAACCTGGCAGTGCATGCACGGGCGGGAAAAATAAAAGGGCACGCCCGTGGAGGTCTCTTCTGGAACCACAATGTTCCAGGGTTTGTCTGTGGCTACGTCATTGGTGGCCGAACAGGCGCGCAGGCAGTATTCACAGCCAATACAGCGGTCCAGATCGATCACCATGCCCCAATGATGTTTTCCGGTTGCGCCATGCCCGGCGCTTTCCTCCCCCGCCGTCAATTGCTCGCGCTGTAAACCGGCGAAGGGCGATAACGGCCCGCTGGTAAGGGCGACCGAGGCGACTGCGGAGCCGGCCGCAATCCCGGCCAGCGTCAATACGTCGCGGCGGGTAACGTCGACTTCGACGCGCGTCGTTTTTTTCTTTTTGGGTGGGCTTTCCTGACCGTTAAGTTTTTCACTCATTTTCTTCTTCCTCGATTACCCGGATGCGCCGGCTGACAATCCAGGCGGCCGCGCCCCCCGTCACCAGTCCAATGATGGCGCCTTGTATCAAGCCGGTGTACAACCGGGTCTGGCTGGAAACCTGTAAGTTATTGATCGTTTTCTCCTGGTTGAGGATTTCTTGTTTCAAGTCATCGACGCTCTGCTCAGGCGTGGGCAGCACGATCCCGCCGAGCTTCAACAGTTCATCGCGGGTGTGCACGGTCTCCTGATGGCAGCCAATGCAGGCATCGGATCCTACGGTGAATGTGTGACCGGTGGGAACGAGCCCGCCGATGGGGCTTTCCGTACGCGGCGGCGTGTACATGTGGCAGTTGCTGCACTCCAGCCCGGCATTGGCGTGGGTGCTGTGGGTAAACGAATCTCCCATCTCCTTATGGCAATTCGTACACAGCGCGGTGATCGAATCGGCCATTGGAGCCTGGCTGTGCGGGTTATGACAGGCCTGGCATTGAACGCCAGCGTTGTGATGAGGGCTGGCGCGCCATTCGTCCGTTGTTGTTTTGTGACAGGTGCTGCACAGGTCTGCGTCGGTCTTGCGCGCCATGGGCTCAGCGGGGTGTCTGGGTTGGAAGGGACCATGACAGGCTTCGCATGTTACACCCGCTTCAGCATACGTGCCCTCTTCGGGGTTGAAACCGGTTGTGTGGCACTGCAAGCACGCTGTCTGTTGAGCCAGCTTGCTCCAATCCCTTTGAAAAATAGGCGATGAGAAAGCCTGTGCATGCCGGGTGGAAGTCCAGTTTTCGAAGATGTCTTTATGGCAGTTTGCACAGGCAGAAGAGCCTGCGTATGTGGTCGTTTGGGCCAGCGGTGCGATTGGAGGAGCTGCCTCGACCGGCCGGGAGAGGTTGATTGCTGCTCCCAGTCCGACACACAAGCCGAAAAACAGGCTGAATGCAAGCAGGCTCCATCGATTAGGGAAAACAGACCATTTTTTCATATCACAACAGCTCCGTATGTGGTTCTACAGCCCATTTGATTTCTGGGAGATGGGTGAAACTGGCTAAAATTCTAAACTCTTTATCTGATAATGTTAGTAAGAAATGTCATCTCCCAATGAGATATTTGTAATAAGACGCAGCATAGACATTTCTCCTATGCTGCAATGATGGATAAGGCAGCCGGTTATTCTGACGGCTCTGCCGGGGTGGAGTGATAGCCCGCGGCGGCTGCCAATAATTCCTCGTCCGTTTTCACCGAGGCGAAACCGCCGCCATGACAGTGCCGGCAGGCATAATCCAAACCGATTTCAGGCAGCAATGCGCCATCCGTTTCGGCGAACTGGCTGATCTGGGTTGGGTCGATCGTCACTGCGTGGGTGCGAAAATCTGCTTTGAAGCGCTCTGGATCTCCCCAGGCGACCTGGATCAGCCTTGGCATGTGGCATTCGATGCAGGCCAGATTCAGGGAAGCGTGCGGAGCCACTTTATGCTGTCCGCGCTGAGCCTGATGGCATTGATCGCAGGTGACCCGGGTGGTTGCCTGGCCTTTTGAGCGGTTTTGCACAACCCCCGAATGAGGGTCGTGGCAAATCACGCAATCGAGCACAACGTGCTTCCCCTGGAACAGGTCGCCATAGCTGCCGCCGTGCTGGATAAAACCATTGCTGACCACCAGCCCGTCGCCAGAGCCGCGGCTGTGGCATTTTTCGCAAGCCCCCGCATCGCGATCGATCTTCATGTCGAAGCCCGTCGGGTTACTGGCATGCAAGCTGCCGGGGCCGTGACAGGCTTCACAGCGTACGCCTTCCTGCGCCCAGGTGCCGGATATTCCAGCAAGATCGTCCTGATTGCCGCGCGGGTTAAAGCCGGTTGAATGGCAGGACCCGCAATTGTAGGCTAACTTATCGACGCCCGCTTCAAACGAAACCAGCGCCGCGTTTTTCTCGAGTAATGAATTGGACAGATTATATTGGTTCAGGAAGCTGGCGTTTCCAGTTTCGCCGGGGGCGTCGGTGATGATAAACCCTTCAGAATCGATAAAGAGCGCCTTCCAGTTGTAACCCCCGATCACATAACGAACATCATCCCAGCTATATCCCTGGGGTAGGGTTTTGATGTGAGTAGTCGAGATGTTCGGGGCGGTGTTGTCCACCACCGGGTTCATTATCCAGGGGTGGCCGGATTTAATATACGTATCATAGATGTCCTGATGACAGCCGCTGCAAGTCTGGTCGCCGGCAAAACCCGGCCCGGCAAAGGCTGCGTCTTTTCCCGCCGGTCCTGGCTGTCCCTGGGGGCCCTGTGGTCCTTGAGGGCCTTCGGGGCCGAGCGGACCTGCCGGGCCGATCTGCCCTTCCGGTCCTTGTGGACCAGCGCAGGCTGTGAGCAGGATGTAGAACAGGATCATAATGCCGTATTGAAGAATTCTTTTCATGTTGGGCTTGTCCTAAAAATTGATTTACCGCCATACATGCGGTTCTACTATCACGAGCAGGAGATTGAGCATAAGGGGAAGATTTATCGAAATCTTCTATTGAGAATCGTAAGGTCCGTTGGAGGTTTGGTTAATTACTGTTACTATTCTACTATAGATTGTCCGAGATTAGTAGATAATTAAAAATTAAAATTGGACGGTATCGAAAGCCGGCGCGCCCAGTACAGACTTGATCGGCGCCGAGGAAGGCCATTTGTTCGGAGAGGTTCTATAACAGTTTCTTAACACATTCTAATTAGTTTATTTATACTATCTCAGCCTGTTTTAATCTTGATGTGACAGAATTTTCATGCTTTGAATTTTAGAAAACTTACCATCTTCTAAATTCAGCCCTGAATTGAAATATAAAAAATTGGAGGTTGAAACATGGAGCGGACCTTAGCGGCAGAAAATCAATCAACCGGGAGAATGAAATTTATCATCGGCGGTCTGTTGATTGTTGCTGCGATTGTATATCTGATCGCCTCTTCGACACATGCAAACGCTCAGTATTTCTTAACGGTCGACGAGGTCTATTCAAAAGGGGCTGCAATCCAAAACCGAGACCTGCGCATATCCGGCGCGGTGATCGGCGATTCCATCCAATACGATCCAGGGACGTTGAATTTAACGTTTACGATCGCTCATATCCCGGGGGATAACAAGGACATCGAAGCACAAGGAGGGTTGGCGGCGGCGTTGCACAACGCCGTGGTCGATCCAAACCGCAAGACTCTGGTGGTTTTGTATAACGGCCCCAAACCAGACTTGCTGCGTGATGAGGCTCAGGCGATTATCACGGGCAAGATGGGGTCAGACGGCGTCTTTCAGGCGGATGAGCTCTTGCTGAAGTGCCCCACAAAGTATGAAGAGGCTATGCCGGACCAGGCCGGTTAAACTTCCAGGAAACCATCAATCATGATTGCAGATCTGGGTTTTGGAGCGCTCGTAATCACGTTTGTGATTTCGGTGTACGGCGCGGCTGCCGCGATCTATGGTGGAATAAAGGCAAAACCGGAATGGGTGGAGAGCGCGCGCCTTGCGATGCTGCTCACATTCCCCTTGATCAGCATCGCGGCCCTGAGCCTCATTTACCTGCTGGTCAATGGCCACTATGAGATCGAATATGTATCATCGGTAACCAGCAACAGCATGCCGTATTACCTGAAAGTGACCGCCTTATGGGGCGGGCAAGCCGGCTCACTTGTGTTTTGGTCCTGGCTGATGTCGGCTTTTGCATCGGCGGTCACGCTGCGGAAGTGGGATCGAGACCGGGAGTTCTTGCCCTGGGTGATCGTTGTCTCTTTGATCACCCTTTCCTTCTTCGTAATGCTGGTTCTGTTATTTGAAAACCCCTTCGCCCGCATCTGGAGGATGCCCAGCGGTCAGTTCATCGTCGCAATGCTTCAGCCGGCCGGCGCGACGCTGGCCTCGATGCGAGACGGGCAAGGGCTTAACCCGCTGTTACGCCACCCTGGGATGATCGTTCATCCCCCGATGCTTTACCTCGGGTTTGTGGCGTTTGTGATCCCGTATGCGTTTGCGATCGCCGCCCTTGTAACCGGGCGCACAGATGACCGCTGGATCCGCATCACCCGGCGCTGGACCCTGGTTGCCTGGCTCTTCCTCTCGTTAGGCTTGATTATGGGTGGGCGCTGGGCGTATGACGTGCTTGGATGGGGCGGTTATTGGGGCTGGGATCCGGTGGAGATCGCCGCGTTCATGCCCTGGCTCACGGGCACCGCTTTCTTGCATTCTGTCATGATCCAGGAAAAGCGCGGTTTGCTAAAACACTGGAACATGGTGCTGATCATCCTGACCTATTCGCTGGTGATCTTTGGCACCTTTTTGACCCGTTCGGGCGTTCTGTCGTCTGTGCACGCGTTTGCCCAAAGCGCAATTGGCCCGATGTTCTTTGGGTTTATCGGGTTGACTTTTTCCATCTCGCTCTACCTGTTGCTGCAGCGTTGGGACAGCCTCAAATCGGAGGGTGAGATGACCTCTCTGCTCTCTCGCGAGGCGCTCTTCTTGTTGAACAACCTGCTCTTTATGGGAATCCTGATCGTCTGTTTTTGGGGCGTGATCTTCCCTCTCGTGTCCGAGCTGGTGTCCAATCAGAAGGTCACGGTTGGCCCTCCATTTTACGAACGGGCGACCGCCCCCCTGTTTGCAGGGCTGTTGCTGCTCATGGGGATCGCGCCCCTTTCAGCCTGGAGGCATTCGACTGCAAAGACCCTCGGGCGCGCCATCTGGAAGCCGACGATCCTGGCAGCGCTGGTTGGCCTGGGCGTGCCGCTGGCTTTGGGCGTCCGCAGTTGGCCTTCCCTGGTGGGCTTTTTCCTGGTCGCGTTGGTCACGTTTGTGACGTTCTATGAATTTTGGCGTGGGATGCTGGCGCGGCACAGAACCCAAAAAGAGTCTTTGCCGGTGGCGCTGCTCAATATGATCGCCAGAAACCGCCGCCGGTATGGCGGGTATATCATCCATCTGGGCGTCGTGCTGATGGCGATGGGAATTATCGGCATCGAGCTGTTTCAACAGGAGACACAAGGCACAATCCCTGCTGGCGGATCGATCTCGCTGGGCAATTACACGCTGACGTATAAATCGCTGGCTTCTTTCGATACGGCAGACGGACGAAATGTGGCCCGGGCGGTCGTGAACGTCGAAAAGAACGGTAAGCCGGTTGGCGAGTTGTATCCCAGGCGGGACTTCTTCTTCGAATCGCAGCAGCCGATGACAATCCCCGGCGTGCGCAACACCTGGGAAGACGATCTTTATGTGATCCTGGTAGATTGGCTGCCGGTCTCCTCGCAGGGCGCTTCGTTCAAGGTCTATGTAAACCCGCTTGTCAACTGGCTCTGGCTGGGCGGGTTTGTTTTTGTCCTCGGGACGCTGGTTGCGGCCTGGCCGGATAAGGAGTCGGAGTTGGAGCCGGCTCGCGCTCGCCGGCGAACGGCCGTAACCGTCGAAGCCTGAAAGAACCAGATAATATGAAAACGATCTGGCGTGTACTTGCGATTTCGGGATGGATGGCTTTGGCGTGGGCAAGCGGAGTCTTTGCCCAGGACCTATCACCGACCCCTTTTCCGATTACAGACGACCAGGTTAACGCAGTCGCCAAAAACATGTACTGCCCTGTCTGCGAAAACACCCCATTGGACGTCTGTCCAACTCAGGCCTGTGCGGAGTGGCGGGAACTGATTCGGGACAAACTGGCTGATGGCTGGGATGAAAAGCAAATTCGCACCTTCTTCGTCGAGCGGTTTGGCGACCGGGTGCTTGCAGAACCCCCGGCGCGCGGGCTCAACTGGCTGGTCTACGTTATCCCGCCGCTCGTGTTTTTGGCTGGGGCATATCTGCTGTTTCGAGCCTTTAGAAGCTGGACTGCTCCAGCTTCAACCCCCGCTCCAAAAACCGAACCCGGCGAGGCAGGAACGTCTGATCCTTATCTTGAGCGTCTCGAAGAAGAGCTGCGCAAATTTTAGGAAACAGAATTATGGAAGAAGCTGCAATTAACGAATCTCAAAACCCGGTACGCAGCCGCCCCCGATGGGGGCGCATTCTTGCCTGGGGTGGTTTGGCGGCGCT
>JADYYC010000026.1 GCA_020853835.1 Anaerolineales bacterium | reverse complement strand
TCATATGTTTAAGCATCGCGGCTGCCAGTGCTTCAGCATCACCGGGCGGGACAATCGTCATCCGGCCTTCAGCCTCTCCGCTGGGCAAGCCTCTGGCGATATGGTCTGTCACAATCATGGGCAGCCCGTAACTGACCGCGATGCTCACTGCCCCGCTCTGGGTTCCACCCGTGTAAGGCGCTGCCAGGCAGTCGGCGGCTGAGAAATACAGCCCGACTTCCTCGTCGGGGATGTAGCGGTTGTCGATCCGGACGTGCTCTGTCAGCCCCAACTCCACGACCTTGGCTTGAACGCGTTCCAGGTCTTCCCAGAATTCCCCCGCAATGATCAAGAGGGACTGATAGCCAGATGCCTGCACTTTTGCCAATGCCTCAAGCAAAACTGGCAGCCCTTTGTAGGGGCGCACCAGGCCAAAGAACAACCACACAAAGCGATCCTGGGGCAGGTTCAACTGGCGGCGCGCTTCGTCCTTGTTGATCTCCTGCTGGTGAAAAAAACCGAAGACCGGGTGCGTATAAATCCGAATCTCTTGGGCGCCGGTCAATTCCCGCAAGATGCGCTCTTCTTTTGGGTTTTGGACGATGTAACGGTCGTTCGGCGTCAGAACCCGCCGCGCCAGCCACACATCCCAGGGGCGCTGTTCATGCGGGACGACGTTGTGGATGATAAAAATCAGCCGGATACGATTTTTTCGAAACCGCCAGGCAAGATAAGCAAAAGGGATGGCCCAGAACGTGGTCCACCATTGAAAGATTACCCCGTCCGGTTGGGTTTTGAGGACATCCTGAGCGGTTCTGAGCCACGTCCAGGGGAAGAGCGGATCCAGAGGGTAACTCGCCTCAACTCTTACGGGATTCTGGCTTGGGTCACGATCCGTCTTCCCAGGGTAAAGAAAGGCAGGATACTGGCGGCGAAATGATATGACCTGGACTTCATTGTTTGTTCGTTGAAGCGCCTGGGCAAGTTGTGTGGTGTAATGCGCAATCCCGCCTCGAAACGGGTAAACCGGGCCGATCAAAGTCAATTTCATCGTTTGCATCAAAAAAGCGGTGAGATAAACGCCAAAGCGGATCTCGCTGAGAATTGATTATAGCCCATCCCCAAAAACCTCAGGGGGAATCGATGGCAAAGATCCATACCCGGTCTCGATGATAGACCGGCTGAAGGAGGGGGTTACGTATCAAGGCATCCGGGTCAAGGAGAGGGGCGTTGGAATTGACGCGCCCCTGGAGTTGGCCCACATAGATGTGCGTGTAGCCTTTCGAGAGCAGGTCGCGCAGGACTTGCGGGTTTGCCAGCCCCTGTTCTTCAATTTCAACAACCAGGGCGTTCGTCATCTGATAATGGCCCGGTTCCAGCCCTTGCTCGCTGGCATAGTTGAGCGGCGGCTGGGAGGTCAGGCGCCCTGCAGTGAGCGGGAGCCACCACCCCCCATCACTCCCAGCAATGACCGTCCCTTGATAGGCAAAGAATGAATTGACCACGAGGCGCGCCGGCTCGGGCAAGTTGGTCTTTATCCATGCCGAGGCGCGCAGGTCGGGGCGGGTGAGCAGGATGTGTTCACGGACCTTCATGTCGCTCAGCCGTCCTCTCGCCCCAAGCAAACATACCGCCAGCAGCAGGGCAGTCCCTCCGATTTTGACAGCAGGATGTGACAACCACTGGGCGCGTGGACGCTCATTTTTGCTGCTGTTTTGCAGGCTTTCAGAGAGCCAGCCAACCCCGCATCCGAGCAGCAGCGCGGCGGGAATGTAGGCGGCAATAAAAATCGTGAAGTTCGTGATCAGACCCGAGCCGGGAAGCCCGACCAGGTGAGGATTGGTCATCATAAAGATAAAAAACCACCAGACCGGAACGATTGCCCAGCGCCGCTCCCTGCGCGCCAACCCCCATAATATGATCAAGGGCATGGCGAGCCAGACGACCAGCGGCAGATAGCCGGTGGTGTTTCCGAGCACCAGGCTGAGGTCGGAGGAGGCCCCAGGCGGAGCGCTGAGCGAACCGCCGGCGACGTCCTTCAGCCTGCCGTAGCGCAGGCGGACCAGCCAGGGTAGCGTGACTGCGAATGAGATCGCGCCGATCCAGAAGACCTTCTTGATTTGAGCGGTGAGGCGTTGTTGGCGCAAATTCAATAAAAGCCAGGCGGGAATAAAGGCCAGGGCAAGAACGACGACCCGGTAATGGGTTAAGGCCAGCCCGCCCAAGGTCAGCCCCGCCAAAGCGATCAGCCCTTTATCACGCTCCAGGTTTTCGAACAAAAGCCAGACCAGGCAAACGAAGGCCGGCAGTATCACCTGACCGGCCAGTTGGGTATAACGGCTCCAATTCACATAAGCCATTGGGAGGGGGAAGAGCAGCCCGGCGGCGATCAAGCTGAGCAACGCCGTCCAACGGTTGCGGGTAAGGCGCATGGTCAGGGGGTAGAGCGCGAAGACCGCCAACAGGTTGAAAACCTGCCCGGTATAGAGCACCGATTTTGGAACGCTTAACCCTGTGATCCAATGGAAAAGCGCCGAGGCGGCGTGAAAGCCGAAATGGTAGGTGAACGACCCTATCTCGGCGTAAGGCAGCCAGGAATTGAACAACCCTTTATGGTCCACAAGCAGTTGGGTGATCATGGTATGCTGATAGCCGTCGCCCCACAGCGGCGCGTCGAGCGTGCGGACCGCCCAGAAGCGGGTGGCGGCGGTGATCAGGATTGCCGCTAGCAGCACGCTCTCATAAAGGGACGGCTTGAGGGATTTTGTTGAAAGCAAGGCTTTGAGGCGGCCCTGCACGACGAACTGGCGGGCCTCCCAGGACAATGCGGCAAAGCCGAGCAGCGCCGCAGCCCAGGCGATCAGAGGCCCTGGCTGAAGACCTGCCAGGCGGCTCCACAGAAAAACGACCGGATAAAGGGCGGCGCTCAACCCGCCCGCCAGCGCGAGCTTCTCCGCCCAGAGAAAGTTCCCCCAATCCCGCATGGCGAAACGAAGGATGACCCATCCGGGAATGATGAACAAAAAAGAGGCTAATAACGACCAGAGCGCCCAGTATAAAACTTCCTGGAAGATCCCGCGGGCAAGCAGAAATGGGTCATAGATGAGGCTGAAGCGAAGCTGGGATTCTTGCGGGGTTCCGTTGAGGTAAAGCGCGCCGTGGGGATAACTGTCAGCCGGCCCAGCCGCAAACAGGAGCTGATCATCCGCCAGAGATTCGAGCTC
>JADYYC010000025.1 GCA_020853835.1 Anaerolineales bacterium | reverse complement strand
TGTAGCGGCTTTGCGCCTGTTGAAGCTGGTTTCCAGGGCGGGTGGCGGCAAACCTGTCCAGCAGGTTCAGGTGCTGGTTCGTGTGCAGCAGCGACAGATGCTCGGACTGCCCGTGTACGTCGATAAGATAATCGCTGATCTCGCGCAGCATCCCCGTGCTGACGCTTCGCCCGTTGACCCGCGCCACGTTCCGCCCGTTTTGGCGAATTTCGCGCGCCAGGCTGAGGGTTTGCGGTTCATCGAGCAGCTCCTCTCGCTCCAGGATAGCCTGGATTTGAGGGCGAATAGATTCCGGGAGCGTAAAAACGGCTTCGATCACAGCCCGCTCGGATCCGCTGCGGATCTGGATCGCTTCAGCGCGCCCGCCGAGCAGCGTTTCAACCGCATCGATAATGATGGATTTTCCTGCGCCGGTTTCGCCGGTGAAGGTCACCAGCCCTGGATTGAATTCGAGGTCCAGGCGCTCAATGATCGCAAAATTCTCGATGTGCAGCTCGGACAACATCAGCGAATGTTGATCCCTTTCAGGCGATAATAGACCGTCGAGGTCACTATAAATGTGTAAAAGCCCTGCACCACCAGGCCCCAAAGACCGCCAAATCTGCCCCCCAGCAGCAATCCGCCGAGCAGCGGAAGGAGCGCGGGCAGGCAGCCGGCCACTGCGCCGGCCGCCGCAGTGAGAAAGAGCGCGTTCGAGCGCCTGTGGCGAATGACCCAGCGAACCGCTTCAGCGATAATCACGCCCACAATCGGGGCGATGAAGATGATAAAAAAGCCTGCAAAGGAGGCCGCCAGGCTTCCGACGAACGAGAGGCCCCCTGCAACCAGAAACGCGAGGGGGAAATCGTACCAGGCCGCCGTATTGAAGACTTTCTGCTGGCTGCGCACACAGTCTTTACAGCGATAACCCGTCGGGGTTAAGACCGCGCACTTTGGGCAGATCGGCTTGTCACAGTTGTTGCAGCGCAGGCTGGTCTCGACGTTGGGATGGTTGGCGCAATAAGTCACCGGATTGCCGTCTGTCATCGATTGTTCCCCGCGGAAGGATTTTGACTCATGTGAGGGGTCAAGTTGCGATAGAAATACCCTGGGTCTTGAAAGCGCAGGAATTGAACCGAGTGTTCAGCGGCAAAAGTGTGGATCCGGTCGCCGCTTATCATCTCGATCGGCCCCAAGCCATCCGGCGACATGACCGCCTGATGGGTGGTTTGAACGGTGATGGTGACCGCAGAACCTTCCGCCAGGACTATGGCTCTGTCGATGGAAAGATGAGGGGCGACCGCGACGAGCAGAATATTCCTCAATTCGGGCGGCAAAATTGGGCCGCCGGCTGCCAGGGCGTAGGCTGTGGAGCCAGTCGCGGTCGAGGCGATCAGCGCGTCAGCCACGTAGGTCGTCAGATAGCGCCCGTCAACATACGTGAGCAGGTGCACCGGGCGCACGGAATGGCCGCGACTGACGACCACTTCGTTTAGCACTTCCCAGTTGCCCAAAAGTCGATCTTCACGCCAATGCTCCGCTCGCAGCATCATGCGGTGCTCGATCCAGAAATCGCCTTCGAGCAGCCTGGGGAATACTTCTCGCCATTCTTCGTTGCGGATCTCGGCTAGAAAACCGAACTTGCCCATGTTAATTCCCAGGATTGGGATATTGCACGGAGCGCAAATATTGCCCGCCCTCAGCATGGTGCCATCGCCCCCCAGCGCGACGAACAGATCGATGTTCTTTTTACAGATTGCTTCCCTGATTTCCTGATCCGTCAACAAACCGCAGGCTGCCGCGATGCCCTGTTTTTGCAAATAGCTGGTGATCTCCTCCGCCTGTTTTATGGCTTCGGCCAGCTCAGGGTGAGCGACAACCAGGATGTTAGCGAATCTTTTCTGGCCCGACATTGCGTCAATTATATTACAGAAGTTTCTGGTCACAGGCGCGCCGGTAGCCGCAGCGGTTACAGCGCGCCACGATGTCGTGCGAGCAAGACAATTCTTTGCGCCGCTCGTTTTGGTGCATCTCCTCGATCAGCTCAAGGGTCGATTGTTCGAGCTCGGGTGTGAAATCGATCGCATAGGTGCGGTTCGGATAATGCAGAATCCCATAGGGTGGGCGTTTGCCGATCTGGCTCTGCACAAGCAGGCAGTAAGCCGCAAGCTGGAAGATGTGACCGTCATACGGCCCCTCATGAACGCGGCTGGATTTCACTTCAACCGGGATGACATGACCTTTGGTCTCCACGAGATAGTCTGGTTTTCCGGTCAACCCCAGCTCGCGATCGTAAAAGGGTTTTTCGACCGGCCCCCAATCATTCGTGTCCGAATAGATGATCCTGCCCGAGGGAAGCCCAATGCGGCGCCGGCGGCGAGATGCGGTCCAGAACAGGATGATCGCCAAGAGGAATAAAAGCCCGGATAGATAAAGCATGGTTGCAAAGAGGAAGGTTTACAAGATGCCGTGCATGAAATAGACCACCACCGACACCAGCGCTGCCAGGAGCAGGCCGTAACCGGCGACTTGCAGACAGGTGATCCGCGCCGTTTCCCGGCTGTGCTGCGCGTGCAGCGCGCTCCCATGCGCCAGCTCCGCAGTGTTTTCGGATGGAACGCCCGATTTCTGATACCACCAGGCGCGCTGGCAGTACACGTACACAGCGATTTCCGAGGCGCGGAGGGTGCGCGGCATTTAGGACTGCTCTGCCAGGCGTTCTTCTAACCGCTGCAGCTTGGTTTCAAGCTGCTCCTGCCTCAGGCTGATGGTCAGGTCGCCGCGGGTGCGTTCCAGGATGCTGCGGGCTACATCGGTCAGCCGCCGCAGCCCACCCGTGACCGCGTCGGGGTAATCCATGGTGATCAGCACCGTGTAAATGTCATCCATCAACGTGAGCAGCCGGACGGCTTCTTCGGATTTCCCCAGCCGGAGCTGGTCAAGACAGCGCCTCCGCAGCTCACCGGCCGCTTCTGCCAGGCCTTGCAGGTAACTGGCGGGCTGGACGCCGATTTGTTCGGGGAGGGGCAGGTCGTTGTCCTGGATCAGGGCATAGACCAGATTCGCTTCAGCATATTCTTTGAATGCATCCTGAGTATAGCCAGCGTACAAAAAGTCGGGATAAGCCGCCAGGTCGTTTTGGAGGATGGCGACGATCTCGCTTGCGTGATCGAGGTATTCTATTGCAACATCGTTTTCATCCCGATGAATAGCGCGAATCGCGTTGGCGCAATGGCGCGTGAGCAGGCGGGTTTGGGCCAACGCCAGGTCGCGCGCGGCGGTGCGGGTTTCAAAGGATTGGCGAACCGATTCTGCGACACCTTCGAAGATATTCATTTTTTCTCTCCGTCATTGATCTTCTGGGTTGATGGCGTGGAACAGGTTATCTGCCAGGCTGGGGTTCCCCGGAAGGTTGATTTCACCAAAAGCCGCCTCGTAGCGCGCCAGGTTTTCTGTCAAAGCACGTTGGAACAATTTTGCGCCCAGCGGCGACATGATAATGCGCGAGCAGATCTGGGCAGTTGTAGAGCCTGGCAGGAGGTGCGCGAAATCAAACACCAGGTCTGACGGTGAATGGGCGATCCGCACCAGGTTGGCATATTCGATTGGAAGGTTTGGGGGCAGCTCCAATCCAGGCGCGTTTGGTCTCGGGCCGGGCATCGAATTTTCAGACATGCATGCCTCCTTACAGTAATACGATCCAAAGTTGAACAAGGGTGGTCTGTTTGGATCAGGACCACCCTTGGCATCGTTCAACCTTCCCGCTTAGAATGGGATATCGTCCTCGGACGAACTGGAGGGGGTTTCAGCAAAACCGCCGCTCACAGGTGAGCCGTCCCCGCCCGCGCGTCCGAGAAAACGCACAGTCGAAGCAGTGACTTCAAAGGAGGCCCCTGGCGTGCCATCCTGGCGCGTCCAGACCCTCGGACCGCCCGTCGCTAAATCGGGCTTCAAGCGCCCTTCGACAAGCACAGAACGGCCCTTTTTAAGATACTGGTTGCACGACTCAGCCTGTTTTCCAAACACCGAAACGCGAAACCAAGTCGTTTCGTCAACAAGCTGGCCGTCCGACCCCGTGTATTTGTGACTGGTCGCGATGTTCATGGTCGTTACAGGGTTGCCGTTTGGCATGTAACGCATCTCTGGGTCTCGGCCCAGATTTCCTACGATAATGATCGTGTGGAACATGGGGAACTCCTTCTACGGCGAGCTGTCTGCTTTCAGGCCCGGACGCACACCGCCCGGAACAGATCTATAGGGGAACTCGCCGAACTATAGAACAATTGTACTTTATTCGTTACGAAATTGCAAGCAGTAATGATGAAATGTATTGCTCACCCAGGCATTGCCAAACCCGTAAGGGACGAGGCGGATGTCGTCCTGACACCAGATGCGCTCATCTTTCAGACGGTAGACATCGCTCAGCAACCGCGCCAGATCCCAGGCCAGCGGGTAGACCCTGCCGCCTTTCTTGATGTTTTTCACGATAATGGTGAGGTAAGCTCCTGAGCTTAGCAAGGGTTTCAGACCGGTATATATACCGGCGAGCGCGGTCAAAAAGGTTGCATAATCCTCGATATTGCCCAGATCGTTTGGGTCGTCGGAATAGTAAACGTCAAGCTCGGGCGTCTGGCGTCTTTTGCGCTGGGTCTCAGCTCCCCTGGCGTGCAGCATGTTCCAGTAAGGCGGAGAAGTGATCACATAGTTGACGGGTGCGAGCTCGTTCTCTGCGGCGATTCGCCCCATGTCCATCGCGTTGCCCCGGACCAGGCGGCAGCTTAGACCTTGAACGGCGCCGCCAAGCAGGGCGAATTCCTGTTCGATGACACTTTGCGCGATCGTGGCATAGTGAGCGTTTAATTCCACCCCAAAGGAATTGCGCCCCGCGCGCAGCGCGGCGATCAACGCGCTGCCTGTGCCTGCCATCGGATCCAGCACGAGCTGTCCGCGCTGGGTGAAAAACTCGATGAACTCTTGCGCCAGCGTCTCAGGAAACTTGGCGGGGTGGCGCAGGACGTTCTTCTGGCGCGGCGGGGGGTTGTGAATAAACCAGGATTTCTGGAATTTCAGCCAGGTCTTGGAGTCGAGTTCGTTCAACTTGTTTCGAAAGGGTCGTTTAGGCATAAATACTCTGTGCTGATTCAGGGCATTGAATGGTAAACCGACAGGTCAGAAAAATTTACGGTCATCGCCTCCGCGCCCCCGGCGCGCGCATACAGGCCTATAACCCCGTTGAGGATCGATGGGTCGCGGACGGTGAAAAGGTATTCGCCATTGACGTAAAAGCGCATCTCTTTTCCGAACGCCCATATGCCCAGCCGGGATACGCTGGGCGCGCCGGGTGGGATCGCGCCGCTTAGCTTTGGCGCCTGGGCTGCGGTGGCGGACCCGGAAAGCACGCGATCCAGGCGCGCCTCTCCACGGCAGTTTAACCCGAACCGGAAGAAATCTGCGGGCGACGACGCTCGAAAGATCACGCCGTACTCATCTCCGGCGCGGCAGATGCTCGGACTGGCGGTGATTTCCAGGTAAAAGTCGTTTAGCGGCGGGCCGGCTCTCAGACTGGCGAGATAACCCTCGGGTTTAGACACACCCAGGCTGATTTCTCCCTTTCCAAATGCGATGTTGCCCGCGATTCCTTTGCCGCTGCTCCAAAGATCCGGCTGGCTGAAATCGTCCTGAAAGATCAACTCGCCGTGCTGGGCGCGCTGATCCTGTGTCGGGTTGGGGTTGGAGGTGAGGCTGGGAAGGGGCGTGAAGGTGGAGGTCGGTGGAAACCAGACGATGGTGAAAGTGGCAGTTGGGCTGGCTGGCAGCGTTTCCGATGGCGTTGGAACGATGGGGGTGGATCTGGAGGGGGAGGCGCAGGCATTTAACGCGAGGGCTGCGCTGACCACGATCGATCCGAGAAGATAACGCATGGGCTTAGTTTACTATGGAAAAAGCCTGTTGGAAGCGCTCTTGTTGTAAAATAGGGTTGATCTGCTTTTCTGCATGTTTGATGAACAAAATGGAAACGGGCAGAATAACCTGAGGACTTTCCAAAAAATAATGATCGAGCTTCAAGAAAAGGAGAAAAGATGCGCAAAAAGGGTATCTTGATTACCGGGGCCGCAGGCGAGATAGGCGATTCGCTTATCCGCAGTCTCATCGATAAGGGAGAAAACGCCATCGTCACGTTGGATTTGAAACCGCTCCCACAGGTGTACACGGGAAAGGTCACGCATATCCAGGGCGACCTGATGGACCATGCGCTGCTGTCGCGCCTGGTCAGCGAGTACGAAATCGCAACCATCTATCATCTGGCTGCCTTGCTTTCGACCAGGGCGGAATTTTCGCCTGAGATGGCGCATCAGGTGAATGTCGAGGGTACCTTTGGATTGCTCAAGCTGGCGTCGGAACAGTCCGAATGGCGTGGGGAGCCGGTTCTGTTCATGTTCCCCAGTTCGATCGCGGCGTATGGCATGCCCAACCTGCAAATAAAGTCGCAATACTCGCGTGTGCGCGAATGGGAATGGAACTATCCCACCACGATGTACGGCTGTAACAAGTTATATTGTGAGATGCTGGGCATCTACTACAGCCAGAATTACAGGCAGCTTGCGGCCGAGCGGCCCGTGACCCTGGACTTTCGTGGTTTGCGTTTTCCGGGGCTGGTGAGCGCCTTCACATTACCGAGCGGCGGCACGAGCGATTATGGACCCGAGATGCTGCACGCGGCCGCCCGGCGGGAACCTTATGAATGTTTCGTGCGCGAAGATACCTGCATCCCTTTCATGGCCATGCCAGATGCGGTGAAATCATTGCTGATGCTGGCTCACGCGCCCGTTGAGAGTCTCACGCGCCGGGTCTACAACGTCACCAGCTTCAGCCTGACCGCGGCGGAGTTCAGCGACCAGGTCATCAAGTATTTCCCCGATGCGCAGATCACATTCAAGCCGGACTTGAAGCGGCAGGGAATTGTGGATAGCTGGCCGGCCGGGCTGAACGATAACGACGCGCGGCGGGATTGGGGCTGGAAGCCCGACTACGACCTGGATCGCGCCTTTGGCGAGTATCTGGTGCCAAATATAATAAAACGTTATCAAAATGAGTGAACTGCCCCAGGCAGAAATACAGGCTTAATCGCCGGTCCCGGTTATGCTGGAAAAGCGCTTTAAGGAGTAGAGAGTGGAAAAGGAATATAGAGTAGGTTATATCGGTTTAGGTTTAATGGGCAAGTCGATGGCGCGCAATATCTTGCGGGCAGGTTTTTCACTCGTGGTTCACAATCGCAGCCGGGCGGCGGTGAACGAGCTCGTCGCAGAAGGCGCGGCGGCGGCGCATTCTCCCGCAGAGGTGGCGGAGCAGGTGGATGTTGTGTTCACCAACCTGCCAGACTCGCCGGATGTCGAGTCGGTCGTCTTAGGAGAGCACGGCATTATCGAAAAAGCCCGCCCCGGCATGGTTTACGTTGATAATTCCACGATCAAGCCCGCGGTGGCGCGCAAGATCGCGCACAGGTTAGCCGAGAAAGGCGCGCAAAGCCTGGACGCGCCTGTCAGCGGCGGTGATATCGGCGCACGGGATGGCACGCTGACCATCATGGTCGGCGGCCCGGCTGAAGCCCTGGAACGTGTGCGGCCGATCTTGCAGGCGCTGGGGAAGACGATCACTCATGTTGGCGAAAGCGGTACGGGTCAGATTGCAAAAGCTGCGAACCAGATTATGGTCGCCGCGCAAATGGTGGCGATGGGTGAACTGCTGATTTTTGCCAGGAAGGCTGGCGCAGACCCGCAAAAGGTTGTGGAAGCGATCAAAGGCGGCGCGGCGCAGTGCTGGACGTTGGATGTCAAACCCCCGCGCCTGTTTGCCGGGAATCGCAACCCGGGTTTCAAGGCATACATGCAGGCCAAGGACCTCGCGATCATCATGGACACCGCCCGTGAATATGGCATCCCTCTGCCTTCGACCGCGGTCGATTTGCAGCTTTTCAACGCGATGCTCCAATCGGGCATGTCCAACCTGGATAATTCTGCGGTTATCGGGATCATCGAGATGCTGGCAAACGCCACGCTGTTAGAGTAATGGACAAGAGACCATACGAGATCGTGGTTGAGACAGGTAATCTAGACTTCGAGGGATAAGCATTGAAGAAGCGAGCTTTTTCTGTCTGGAATGGACTGCTTTTGCTGGTCTTTCTGAGTGGCTGCGCAAAAGGAATTGGATTGACACCCTCTCCTACGCCGGCTGCTACCGAGGCGCCTTGTTTGATAGGGATTTGGCAGATCCAGCACCCTGAAACATTTTTACGCGCCTCGATTCCAGCCGGATCGTTTGATCCGGATACGCTTAAATTCATTAACAGCATTGGCGGTATTGCCTACCGGTTTGATCAACGGGGGGTTCTGACTGTGGAAGCGGTGCAGTTCATTGGCAAGTTTGATGTGAAGATAGGGATAAACCTGGAAGCGCTTGAGATCAAGATGAGTGGGTTTGCCAGCAGCAAATATGAGATCGATGGCGGTCAGGTCAAAACCGTCGAATTACTCAGCAGCGATATGGATTTTTCCGCCTTATATGGTCAGGACGAGATGATGGCGGATATGAAAGCGCGCGATTTTCTGCCGCTGTTTGTCGTGCCGTATAACCTGGCTAATTACACTTGTTCTGAGCAAAGCCTGTCTCTGGAATTTATCAATTTCCCAAATATTGATAAGCCTCTCGAATTCAAGCGTCTGCGCTGAGACATACCCTTCCTGCAACCATTTGCCTTTCTGTACGTATACGATATTACGAAACGATCCATCAGTCTGACCAGCGCCGCCCGGTTGAAACCGAAACCATCGACGCTTGCATGTGAGGAGAATGGCAGTGCAAGGCAACGAGTCAGAATGGCTCCTTAAAGCCCAAAGCGGAGATGCGCAGGCTTTCACGTTGATTGTGGAGACCTATCAACGGCCCGTTTTCAACCTCTGCTATCGCATGCTTGGGAATGCGCAGGATGCGGAAGACGCCGCTCAAGAGACCTTTGTGCGCGCATATCAGGCCTTGAAACGATACGACAACAGCCGAGCCTTCTCTACCTGGCTGCTCTCGATCGCGGCGCATTACTGCGTCGATCAAATTAGAAAGCGGCGCGTCCAGATTATCTCAGTGGAGGAGCTTCCTGTGCCGGACCTGCCTGAGCCATCGCCTGGAATAGAATCCGATCTCGGTCGCAAAGAGGAGCAGCAGAAAATCAGAGCTGTTCTGAACATCCTCGATTCAACCGACCGAGCAGCCGTGGTGATGTATTATTGGTACGATTTTTCGTATGAGGAGATCTGCCAGGCGCTGTCGCTGAGCATCAGCGCGTTGAAAAGCCGCTTGCATCGAGCGCGCCGGGCGATGGCCGAAGAGTGGCTCAAACAACAGCCGCCCGCCAAAATAAGCGCCGCCTCGCCCGCCCCACCCTCAAATCACCTGATGGCAGAAAGGATGGCCTCATGAACCATCAAATTTATCAGGATTGGCTGTTTGAAGACGCCCAGGATCTCAGCCCGCTGCAAGCGCAATCCCTGCAGCAGCACCTGGAGGCCTGTGAGCAATGCCGCTCGCTTTCAAATGCCTGGCATGAGTTGGAAACAACTCTTGAACGTGACGAAATGCTCTTGCCAGCCCCGGGGTTTACGCTGCGCTGGCAGAAACGTCTCGAAGATTCCCAAAGGCGGATATATCGCCAGCAGGTTGTCCGGAGTCTCAGCTTGATTATCGCGGGCCTGGCCTTGCTGGCGGGTTTGATGCTGGCGGGGTTGTGGCCCTGGCTGCGGTCGCCCAGCCTGTTGTTCTATACCTGGGTCTACAGGGTGTTTTCTATATACACTTTCGCCGATGCGCTGCGGAATCTCGCCTCGCCATTGATGAACTTTTCAACGCGTGCAGTCCCGCTGGCTGCGATGGTATTTGGCTTTGGTTTCCTTTGCGAGCTGGCAGTATTGTGGGTCGTTTCGTTTCGTTTGCTCACTAACCCTCGGAGGATTACCTTATGAAACGCATTCTTATATGGACGCTGTCAATAACAATTCTGGCTGTACTGCTCATTGCCGGAAGTATCACCGTCCGCCCTGCCTTTGCCAGAAGCGCCAGCCTGGTTGGAAGTTCAAGTGAAGAGGCTGAAACAGATATCCAGCAGCAAGAGCCTGGCACCGGTAAGGTTGTCGTGGGGGGCAGCTATGTGCTTGAAGAGGGCGAAACCCTGACGGGCGATCTGCTCGTCTTGGGGGGTACGGCCAGGCTCCTGCCTGGCTCAACCGTCGAAGGCGGGGTGGCTATCTTAGGTGGAACTGTGCAAATCGATGGCCGGGTGAAAGGGGATGTCAACGCAATCGGCGGCCTGGTTACGCTTGGCAGCACTGCTATCGTGAAAGGCGATGTCAACACCGTCTCTGCCACGCTGAATCGGGACGAAAACGCACAAATCCAGGGCAATGTGAACGATATGCCCGTGGGCCCTTTCTCGCTAGTGATCCCCGAGAGCTTCCAGTTGCACAATTGGAAGAGCGTTCCGCCGGTGACTTTGCCCGGCAATGTGCGCTCGCCGGTAGTGAACCTGGGTCTCAACCCGCTTTGGGACGGGCTTTGGTGGGTCTTCCGCTCGTTTTTCTGGGCTGCACTGGCCGTTCTTGTGGCGCTCTTCATGCCGAAATCGATCGAGCGGATCGCCAGGACCGCCGTAGGCAGCACTTTTGCCTCGGGCGGGCTGGGCTGCATCACGATTCTGATCATTCCTTTAGTCCTGATCTTGCTGGCAATCACGATTTGCCTCCTTCCGGTAAGCCTGATTGGAGCGTTGGCGCTCTGGCTCGGATGGATCTTAGGGATCATCACCCTGGGCGCTGAAACCGGCAAACGCCTGTCGCAGCTTCTCAAAGTCGACTGGGCGCTGCCTGTCTCTGCGGGGGCTGGAACCTTTCTGCTCACATTGGTTTCGAACGGGGTTGAGATGTTCGTGCCGTGCATTGGCTGGCTCGTCCCGCTGCTGATCGGGGTGGTCGGATTGGGCGCGGTCCTCCTGACCCGCTTCGGGTCACAGCCTTACCAGAACGTCCCACAGGTTGGACATGAGGAGTCTTTACCTCCCCTGCCTGGAGCGGAAAACGATCCGGATGTTTCAATCAGCCCAAATGAAGGCGACCAGGCCCCCGAAGATTAAGCCCGGTCGAAAAAATGGATCAAAAGCGGCCCGCAGCAATTGTCTGGGCCGCTTTCATTTGTGCCAGGATGTTTCAGGCGAAGATAAATTGAATTGCCGCGCCGAGGACAATCCCAAGCTGCCCCAGGTGATACACTGCCATTGACAGGACGCGTCCGCCTGGAAGGCGCTCGACGAAACGGTTCCATGCCAGGAACGTGTCTGAGGTATAGAAAAGCAGCCCACCCACCGCGCAAAGCACGGCTGCGCTGAAGCGCCACGTCGAATGCGCTAAAGTGGCCAGGGCAGTCAAAAGCATCAGGCTGATCACAATCGAATAGAGCAGGACGGGAATTCGAAGCTTTTCCTTCCCGCTTTCCCGCAACCCTGCCGAAATCCGCAGATAGAGCTGGCTGGACGTGATAAATACCACGACCGCCAAAATGGCAACTGCGAAATTTATTTCCGGGCCGTAAACGCTAAAACCGATAAGATAACATACATGCGCCAGAAAAAAAGCGATCAGCCCCGGAATGAACTTTTCGCGCGGCAGCACGAGCAGCACGTCCCCCGCCAGGGAAAAGACGAGCCCAAAGACTATCCAGAGCATCGCGCCACGCAAGCCACCGATCGCGGCTATCCAGGCGAGCAATGCCAGCATCACCCCGGGTTTTGCAAAATATTCGAGCTCTCTCCAATCTTTCCAAACCGCAAACCAGTCGATTACTGCAATTACAAAAGGGATTATAAAAAGATGGATTGCCATGCCGCACTCGTTTTGGAGAGATTAGCCTCTCGGCTTAATAGCGGAACTGGCGCAAGGTCTTTTCGTCATCACGCCAGTTCTTGCGCACTTTCACCTTCAAATGTAGGTACACTTTCCGTCCGCTCATCTCTTCGACGGCCTGGCGGGCGAGCGTTCCAATTTTCTTGAGCATTTGGCCGTCTTTTCCGATCACGATCGCTTTGTGAGATTCGCGCTCAAGAAACAGCGTGGCCTCGATGTATGCGCCATGCTCATTCCTTTCCTGGTATTGATCCATTCGAACGGCAATGCCATGCGGAACCTCATCGCGAAGCAGGCTCAGCGCGGCGGCACGGATCAGGTCGGCGGCAAGGTCGCGCTCACTGAGATCGGTGAGCTGCTCTTCTGGAAAAAAGGGATCGCCCGCGGGAAGGCGCTCCTGGATAATTTTTAACAGTTGGTCCAGGTTTGTGCCGTTTGAGGCCGAGATAGGGATTGGGGTGGCGCCAGGGAGATTGCTGGTGAACTCCTCCTGGCGAGCGGCAAGGATATCCGGCTCTACCTGGTCGATCTTGTTCAAGGCCAGGATGAGGTTGTCTTTGGTCTTGGTCTTATGCAACAGGCTGAAGAGCAGCCGGTCGTCATCGGTGGGGGGTTGGGATACATCCGCTACGAAGAGGATCAGGTCGCATTCTTGCAAAGTCTGGGCTGCCTCTTCGTTCATAAACACCCCGAGCTTGTGGCGCGGTTGGTGGATGCCGGGCGTATCCATAAAAATTATCTGGGCTGATGCGTTGATCGTCAATATCCCCAACTGACGTTTGCGCGTGGTCTGGGGTCTGGGCGAGACTGCCGCGATTTTTTGGTCCAGGATGGCGTTGATCAATGTCGATTT
>JADYYC010000024.1 GCA_020853835.1 Anaerolineales bacterium | reverse complement strand
GGACCCAGGACGGCATGGCCATCGGCGCCCTCCAGGCGGTCATGGCAGCCAATCCGCCCAAGTGGCCCATCATGGTCGGCGAAGGCCGCTGCCAGTACCTCAACCTCTGGAACGAGGTCAAGCAGGAACGCCCCGACTTTGACTCCATCGGCGTCGCGAACGCCCCCGGCGTCAACGCCACCGGGCTGCGCATCGCCATCCTGATGCTGCAGGGCAGGAAGGTCAACGAAGCCAGCCTGAGCGGTCAGTTCGGCACCACCTTCACCATTCCCTCCCCGGTCACCGTCACCAGTGAGAACTTCCAGGAATGGCTTGACTTCTGCGCCGACAAGCCCGACCAGTACCTGCTCGACGGCATCATGACCGAGCAGGAAGTCGTCGATACATTCTTCAAGTAAAATATTAACCACAGACCTCACAGGCCCAAGCCTCAATCACTTGAGCCTGTGAGGTCCATCATCCCAACTTGACCAGGACGATATGACCACATCGCTTTCAGCCCAAAACATCGTCAAACGGTATGGGGGCGTGGTCGCCCTCTCGGATGGAAATCTGGACGTACACTCGGGCGAGGTCCTCGCTCTCATCGGGGCGAATGGAAGCGGAAAAAGCACTTTGACCAAAGTCATCAACGGGGTGGTCGTCCTCGACGGAGGACAGCTGCTCCTTGACGACAAACCCATCAATTTCGATTCTCCACAAGCAGCCAAAAGGATGGGGATTGGCACCGTCTTTCAAGAGCTCAGCCTGGTCCCGAAGATGACCGTGGCAGAAAACATCTGGCTGGCGCGTGAACCTCTGCGCTCGGGTATTTTTGTCGATGCAAAGGAGATCAAAACCCGCACCAAAAATCTCCTTCATCTCTTTGAAGGAACTTATCGAGCTGCCATGCACTCAGACGTCCCGGTCAGCACCTTGCCGCCCGACGAACTGCAGATCGTGGAGATCCTTAAAGCCATCAGCTTCAACCCCAACATCATCATTCTGGACGAAGCTACCGCCAGCCTGGATAACCGCCAGGTTCAGCGCCTGTTTGATCTGGTGCGCCAGTGGAAGGCGGACGGAAAAGCGATCATCTTCGTCTCTCACCGCATGGAAGAGATCTTCCGCATCGCAGACCGGTACACCGTGTTGCGGAACGGAAAGACGGTCGATTCGGGCGACATGAAGGACATCACCGAAAAAGAGCTGGTAAACCGCATGGTCGGCAAAGACACGGTCTATTCGCTTTCCCGGACGGATCATCAAGAAAAAGGGGAAGGGCCGAAACCGGTACGCCTGGCGGTTGAAAACCTGCAAACCAGGGTCTTGAAGGGGGTTGGCCTGGCTGTCCATGAAGGTGAGCTGCTGGGGCTGGGCGGGTTGAAAGGCCAGGGACAGCGCGACCTGCTGCTGGCTCTGTTTGGCGACATCCCATATGAGGGGAAGGTCACAGTCAACGGCAAAGAGGTCAACTTCCCACATCCCAAAAATGCCATTAGAGAGAGCATCGCTCTCGTCCCTGGAGACCGTTCACGGGAAGGGCTGCTGTCCATCCGCTCGATCCTGGAAAACCTGATGCTGCCTTCCTGGACGAATTATGGCTTTCCACTGCGGATGCGCAGATCTTACGAGGATGGAAACCGGGTCGCGTCGGACCTGAACCTGGTCATGCGCAACCTGAGCGACCCCGTCAACAGCCTGTCCGGCGGCAACGCCCAAAAAGTGATCATCGGTAAGTGGCTACTCAAAAAACCAAAAATCCTGCTACTGGATGACCCAACCAAGGGGGTCGATGTGGGCACAAAAGGCGAATTCTACCGTCTGCTGCAACAACTGTGCAGCGAAGGGACGTCGATCATCTTTCACAGCAGCGACGACGAAGAGCTCATCGGGTTGTGTGACCGCATTCTGGTCATGTTCGAGGGGAAAATACGCGCCGAGTTGGCGGGGGCCAATATCACCAAGGCTAAACTGGTAGCTGCCAGCATGGGCGCCTCTGAGGAGAGCCTCGCATGAAACTCCCCTCCTCTTCCCACCTCTCCCTTCGATACCCATATTTCCTCTCGGCTATCATCTTTATCGTGGTGCTGCTGGTCAATTTTTACTTCCAGCGCACGATCCTGGAAGGCAATACTATAAACAACAATATGCGGGTGTTCCTGCCTTTGGTGCTGCTCACCGCGGGGCAGGCTATCGTGGTTCTCACCGGCGGGATCGACATCTCGGTCGGATCGATCGTCTCCATCGTCAGCGCCTTGCTCGCCACCCGGGTGGGCCTGGATGGCACGGTAGAACAGACGCTGACCTGGTTCGGGATCGTGCTGCTGGTTGGGATCATCGCGGGCAGTATTAACGGAATCTTCATCGCTTATCTGCGCCTGCAGCCGATCATCACCACCTATGCCACCAGCTTCTTTTTTGGCGGGCTGGCGCTCTTCATCCTGCCCCAGCCCGGCGGCGGGATCCCAGCCGAGGTCGCAAATATCTATCGCACCAGTAATCCGCTCGGGCTGCATTGGGCATTCTACGTCATCCCGCTCCTGATCATGACCTGGGTGTTCATCCGCCAGACCCGCTACGGGCGTTATCTGTTTGCGGTCGGCGGGCGGGCTCAAGCGGCTTATGAAACCGCCGTTCCCGTCAGCCAGGTCATCTTCAGCACCTACGTCGTCTCGGGCTTTATGGCCGCCATGGCTGGCATCTGCATCACGCTTCTGACGGGCTCGGGCAACCCGCAGATCGGCGACCCAATGACGCTGCAAGCCATCACCGCGGTCGTCATCGGCGGCACCGCCATGAGCGGCGGTGTCGGAGGCATCGCCGGCCCGATCATGGGCGCCCTGACGTTGGGCGTTATCAAAAATATTATCTCCTTCGCCAATATCGATAACTGGTGGCAGACTTTTGTCAACGCCATGATCATCATCACCGCGCTGGCAGCCCCAGGCATCATCGGACTGTTCCGGAGAAACCGCTCATGAAGAAGATCAGCATTTCACCACCTGTTGCGGCGGTTTTGTTGGCTGTGATCCTGTTTATTTTTAGCGGGTTCCTGCCCAACAGCTTTGGAACCAACACCCAGGTTGCCATCTCGCAGGCAGTTAACATCATCCGCCTGTCGGTCTTCTTGGGCATCATCGCCGCGGGGCAAACCCTGGTGATCATCAGCGGGGGCGAGGGCATCGACCTCTCCGCCGGTGCAGTCGTCACCCTCTCCGCCATCCTGACCTGGACCATCGTCCTGGGTAAGGACGAGCGGGTTCTCCCGGCTCTGGTGGTAGTGCTCCTGGTTGGAGCCCTGGTTGGCTTGATCAATGGGGCGGGGATCATCTTTCTAAAAATCTCCCCCTTTGTGATGACGCTTGGAATGTCCGGCGTGATCACTGGTCTGGTGATTATCGTCAACCACGGCAACGCCCCGGGCCGGCTGGCGCCCATTATGACGCGCGTGATCGCCCGGCCGCTCTTCCTCGGCATCCCGGGGGCGATCATCATCTATGTGTTCTTTGCCGCGCTCATGTGGATCATCCTTGAGCGCAGCACCTTTGGAAAGAACCTGTTTGCCATCGGCGTCAACCGGGTCACCGCCAAGCTCTCAGGGGTCAACGTGACCCGCATGGTCCTGGCGACCTATGCCCTGGCGGGCGCGTTGGCCGCCTTCGGTGGTTTTATGGTGGTCGGCAACACCCAGGTCGTGTTCCTCAACCTGGGCGCGCCGTTCCTCTTCCCCTCGATCGCCGCGGTGGCGGTGGGCGGCACTTTGCTCTCCGGCGGGAAGGGAAGTTATTTTGGCTCTATGGCAGGGGCGCTGGTGCTGATCTTGATCAGCAGCGTGCTCACCACCATGCAGATGATCGATGCGGTCCGCCAAATGGTGCTGGGCGCCACCTTGCTCATCATCATCTCGATTTACGGCCGCCAGCGCGGCTTCCGCCAGTAACCCTTTATTTGACCTTCTTGGAGCGTTCTTGCCGGCTAAAACAGGTGAATCAGCCTGATGCGACCCAGTAAAAGCTCCACCCCGGCATCACGGTTGTGGCTTATCCTGGCCGGGGTCGCCGCTGGCTTCGGGGTGTTGGTTTGGATTACCCGCCGCCGGCGGTTTCAGCCTCAAGCGACGCCCGCCCAGGTAAAGCCGTTCAAACCTCCAACGGAGGGCCTTTCTGATGAACAGGCTGCTCGGCTGTATACTGGTCAGCGCGCCCAGCTGCGCCTCCAGCTTGAAAAGCAGGCAAAGCTTGCCAACTTGCGCACCAGCGCCATTTCGGTTTTTAACCTCACGATGCTGGTCATGGTCGTCTCGCAGGTATGGCTCAAGGACCCGCTGGGCGCCCTGATCACGCTCTGTATCCTCATCTTTAACATTTTCTTCAGGACATGGCAGCAAAACAATGCTGCCCGGCAGGTGGGCCAGGTCGCTCTCCAGGCTCAACCCTTCGCGACCGCAGTGCGCGGCGGCCGCCTGCGAAGCATCTCCCTGGATGAAGTCGTCGTCGGCGATGTTCTGGTGGCGGGACCGGGCGATGAGATCCTGGCCAACGGCGTTATCCTGGAGAGCCCGGGCCTGACCATCCTCGTCACACAGCATCAAGAAGAAATCGCGCTTCAACTGCGCAAGGGCGACCGGGTTCAGGCTGGCAGCGTGTGTGAAACCGGCCAGGCGGCCTATCGCGTCTCCCAATTGCCTCCCGTTTATCCTGCGGCCTCGATCGCCCGCCGCAAAAGCGCCTCTGTGAAAGAAACGACGCATCTTGAAGACATTCTTCTGCGCGCCCTTTATCTCCTGCTGGCGTTTGTCGGCTTGTTTTACGTCCTGCTGCTCATCGAGGTTTTCCGCATCGATGTGTTGAGCCCAGAGCAGATGAGCCAGGCTCGTGGCGTGATGGGGCTTATTTTCGGCCTGGCGCCGTCGGGTTTTTTTCTGTTGATCATGTTGAACTACGCCAAAGGAACCATCGACCTGGCGCGCCTGGGGGCGCTGGTGCGGGATAAGCGCGCCATCGAGACCCTGGCCGACCTGACCATTTTGTGCGTCCACCAGAAGTCGATCCTGTCCAACCTGGACGTACAGACTGAGATGATTCCCTTTGAGGCCGGCGCACCGGCGCTGGCAGAGAATTTCGCCCGCCGCGCCCTCGGAGACATCAGCCGCAGCATCGCCGGCGCACAGGTCATCCTCAGGGCAATATCGGGGGCCTTTGATGGCGAGCCCCGCCGTCCGCAACAGCAAGCATTCTTCTTTTCGCTGAACGGTTGGGGCGCGGTCAATTTCACCTACCCCGACCTGACCGGCACTTTTGTGATCGGTTATCCCGAGATCCTGGAGCCGCACCTGGCACATCTGCCGTCGGGCTCGGCCTCCGAACAGGAAGCCTCCAGCCAGGCCAAACCCTCGCTGTTTGGACGTCTGCGCAACCGCTTCGTCCGCCCACAAAACGAAGACGACGAAGCCAAAAATTCAATTGCACTGGATCAAAACTCGGCCGAGCTCGTCCTGGCGGACCAGAGCCCGACCGAGCCGCCAACCGCAGGCGAAACAGCCCCGCCGGTCAAGCTCTTCTCTCGGATGCGCTCATCGGTTCAGACCACGCTGAAGAAGATCCGCGATGCATCACAAAGAAAGAGCCCCTCCCCGGTCGAAGAGAGCAGCATTTTGGAATTGCTCTTTGCTTATCTGCCAGAACCTTCCAACCTGTATGGGCCAGACGGCATCCCCCGCTGTCCCACCGGGCTGATCCCGGTCTGCCGGCTTCACTTCAAAGAAAAAATCCAGACAGACCTGGCGGATATCGTCAATTCGATCCGAGGGGAAGGGATCGGGATCAAATTCTTTGCAAGCGAGGCCGATGACCAGGTCGAAGCCGCGGTCAGGCGAATCGGACTGCTCGACGATAACGATCCAGGCGCGATCGTCACCGCCAGCGAGCTTGCAAAAATGGACCAGGAGCATCTGGCTCAGGCGGTCAAGCGAGCGACTTTGTTCAAGGACCTCAACCGCTACCAGATGGGTATGGCAATCAACTTGCTGCGCAAATCGGGGGAGACCGTCGGCGTGCTGGGAAGCTCGGTGATGGATTTGCAGCCGATGCGCAATGCCAGCTTGACGATCGCCCGCCAGGGCGGCGATCAGGCCATTCTGACTCAGGCGGATATTGTGCTGCTGAAGGGTTATCGGGACGCTTTTCGGGAGACGCTCGCTCACGGTCAGCAGATCGTCCACGGCACGCTGGATGTGATTAAGCTCAATCTGGTCCAGATCGGTTATGTGCTGCTGCTGTTGATCGGGATGTATGTGATGGACCGCACGCGATTTTTCTACACCGGGTCACAGGGGAGCATGGCAGCCCTGTTTACCACCACCTTGCCAGCCATTTTTCTCTCGCTTTGGGCCCCGACCGGCGCCGTAAACCGGGGTTCGATGCGCCTCCACCTGGCAAGGTTCATCCTCCCCTCTGCTGTCACGATCGCTCTGGCGGTGCTGATCCTGGATCGCCTTTTCCTCTCCATGACAAGCAGCCCGGCGTACACCCGGCACCTCATCACGCACGCTCTGGTGTGCATGGGGCTGCTGCTTGTGGTCTTCACCCGGCCCACAACAAAATGGCTCGCTGGCGGAAGCCGCCTGACCAATGACCTGCGCCCCACGATCATGGCTTTCTTAATGTTTCTGCTGTGGAACGTGTTTGTCTGGATCGGCCTTGTCCAGAAATATCTCCACGTAGCGCCCTTGGCTTCCCTGCGGGATTACCTGGCAGTCTGGATCCCCGCGCTGGTCTGGGGTCTCCTCACCCAGCTCATCTGGCGCCTCCCCTGGCTGAACCCCGGCGTCGACTATCTATCGGCGTGGCTCGAAACAAAAGAAGAACCCGAGCTCGTCGAAGCCCCGGCCCCGGCCGCGCTCAGATAACCTGTAATCTCAACCCTCTATTCCCAGCAACTGGTTAAGTTTCTCGATATCGAAATTCACCACAACCGTCCCATTGACGACAAAGGCCGGGGTGGACTCGTATCCGCCCGTCCAGGCGCGCACCTCCGCCGCAGCCTGCCGGTCGCGGGCGATATTGATTTCTTTAAAATCGATTTTGTTGATTTTTAGATACGCGCGCGCCCTGCGGCAAGCCGGGCACCAGTCGGTGCAATACAGCGTCACATCCAGCGCTGAGCCGGCGGAGCCCTTTGCGGCAGCAGCCTGTTCAGCAGCCTGATCGGGCGCCTGCCCGCGTTCCGGCGCCGGCTGGATGACCTCCTGTGGGAACGGCACGCCTTCCAGCGCTGCCAGCTCGCGGAACAGGAGCTCGTTATCGGGCTGGTCCTCTATGTCGTGCACGTCAACATAGCAGATAATGCCGCTGCGATCGATAATGAAAATCGCCCGCTCGCTGGCGCCATCGGAGCGCAGCACGCCAAATTTCTGCGCCACTGCGCCGTGCGGCCAGAAATCCGAGAGCAGCGGATATGTGATGCCGCCCAGGCTCTCCGCCCAGGCCTTTAAGCTATCTTTGCTGTCGACGCTGATACCCAGGACCTGGGTATTTACCCGCTCGAACCGGTCCAACGCGACCTGGTACGAGGGGATCTGCGCCGTTCAGATGGGCGTCCAGGCCAGCGGAAAGAAAGCCAGGACGACGTTTTTCTTTCCTAAATAGTCGCTCAGACGGGTGCTTCCACCCAGGTGGTTTTCCAGCATGAAATCGGGGGCGTATTGCCCAACTTTCAGCGCCATGATGTTCTACTCCCAAGATCGATGTGCCAGGTCTTTTTTGCGAGGATAACAGAGAATTGTCTCGTAGACAAGATTGCAATTGGAGACTATCCAAACGGCTCAAGGGACATCGCTTGAGTGCGGCGGATGTTCGGAGCCTTTTTCAAGCAGGTCGATAATCCGCAGCAGGATCGCTTCCGCCACCTCGTTCTTCGTCATCAGCGGCAGGGTTTCGGTTTGACCGTCTGGATACAACAATGTGACCCGGTTCGTGTCCACGCTGAAACCGGCGTCCTGGGCGAGGATGTCATTGGCAGCAATCAGGTCGAGCTTTTTGGAGATCAGTTTGTGGCGCGCGTTCTCCAGGAGACCTTGGGTTTCAGCCGCAAAGCCGACCGTCAGGCGCGGCCAGCCGCTGCGTTCCTTCTGCAGGGCGACCTGCCTCAGGATGTCCGGCGTCCGCTCCAGGCGGATCTCTGGCACGCCCTGTTCGCGTTTAATTTTCTGACCTGCCGCGCTCACGGGCTGAAAATCTGCCACTGCCGCGGCCATGATCAGCGCCTCCGCCGCCGGCAGCGCCGCCATGACGGCCTCGAGCATCTGCTGGGCGCTCTCGACCTCGACCCGCTGCGCGCCGGCCGGGGTTTCAAGCCCAACCGGGCCGCTGATCAGGATCACCCCGGCGCCCAAATCCAACGCCGCCTGCGCCAGCGCGAACCCCTGCTTTCCGGACGAGCGGTTTGCGATCACCCGCACCGGGTCGATCGCTTCCTGAGTGCCGCCGGCGGTGACGATCACCTTCCTGCCCGCCAGCGGACCGCCCCGTCCCAATTCGAGCCGCACCGCTCCGAACAGCGCGCCCGGTTCGACCATCCTGCCCTTCCCGCTCAGCCCCGACGCCAGGTGACCTTCGGCGGGACCGATCAGGACGACCTCGCGAGCGCGCAGCAGATCCAGGTTGGCCTGGGTGGCGGGGTGATCGTACATGCCGCCGTCCATTGCGGGCGCCACCAGCAGCGGGCAGTTCGCTGCCAGCGCGGTGAGGGTCAGCAGGTTATCCGCCAGGCCGTGCGCCAGCCTGGCGAGCGTGTTAGCGGAGGCGGGCGCAATCAGCATCAGGTCGGCCTGCCGCGCCAGCCCGATGTGCTGCACGTGCCCCTCGGCCCCCCACAGGTCTGCATCCACATAAGCCTTGCGCCCGGTCACCGATTGGAAGGTCAGGGGCGATACAAACCGGGCGGCCGCCTCGGTCAAGATGACGTCCACTAGGCCGCCGGCCTGCGTGAGCTTGGAGGCCAGATCAGCCGCTTTATAAGCCGCGATCGATCCGGTCACTCCCAGTACGATGTGCTTGTCTTGAATTGGATTCGTCATAACCAGCCCCTCAGCCCGTAAACAAACAGACCGAAATACTCTTTGAGCATGCGCGTCGTCATCCCCAGGCTGCTCACGCTGGGGAAGAAATTCAACACCATCGACCGCCAGTCGCTGTGCAGCATCTCCCGCCACATCCTATCGGTCACATTATAATCGCTCGGAGCCGGGATCACCGTCAGCCCCTGGGCTTCGAACAGGCGCAGCGAGCGCGGCATGTGCCAGGCGGAGGTGACCAGCAAGATGCGCTCAACCCCCTTTGCCTTCAACATCTCCGCCGAATATAGCGCGTCTTCACGAGTGTTCTGCGACCTCTCCTGCAGCCAGATGGCGCTCCTGGGGACGCCCAGCTCTTCCAGCAAAACCGCCATATCCTGCGCCGGGGTGGTCGCGCGGCGCTCCCAGTCCAGGTTGCCGCCGCTCACCAGGAGGTGATCCGCTTTGCCTTCGCGGTAAAGCCGGGCCGCATAGATCACCCGGTCGCCGGCGCTGTTGACTTCGACCATGGGGCGCGGCGCTTCGGGAGATTCGGTCCCGCCGCCGAGCACCACGATCGCCTGCGCCGCTGGGAGGGGATCCGGGGGAGGGTAGCGGCGCTCGAGCGAGTGCGCCAACCCCGCCGCTACCCAGCGGTTGCCGCCAACCCAGAGCAGCAAGAGCGCCCCAACCAGCAGGATGCGCTGGACCCGTTTGCGCCCCGCCAGCAAAAGAGCCAGCAAGACCAACACGCACGCCAGCCCAAGCGGGTACACCAGGGCCGGCAGTAGTTTAGAGAAAAAGACAAACATCGTTTTCTACTTAATCGCAGCCGGTTTGAACCGCGCTTATCTGCGTTCACTCCCGTTCCGGCTGCTCTCCTATCTAATTTCAACCGGCGGCTTCGATCCTCAAGGACCTGTCCCGCCCTGCCAGGTCTTTGAGGAGGCGCACTTTCGCTTCCGGAAAGGCGCGTCGCGCCAGCGCCTCTGCCCGCTCTCCCTGGCGTTCCTCAATTTCCAGGAGCGCCAGGCCGCCGCCGGCGAGCATTTCTGGCGCCTGCCGCAGCAAACGCCGGATTTGCGCCAGCCCATCCTCCCCGCCATCCAGCGCCTGCCGCGGCTCCCAACGGCTGACCCGCAGCGATCGCAACTGATCGGAGGGAATATAGGGCAGGTTGGCGCAAATCAGATCATACCTGCGCGCGCTGGGCGCAAGCAGGTCAGCCTGCACCAGGCCAACTCGATCCATCACGCCATGCCTGGAAACGTTCTGCCGCGCCAGCTCCAAAGCGTCCCATGAGAGATCGCTCGCGACCACCCGCACATCGGGGCAGTTCTTCGCCAGGGCGACCGCAACGCACCCACTCCCCGTCCCCACCTCCGCCGCCAGCCGCCTTCCGGGGCGGTTGCGCAGCCAGTCCAGCGCGGCCTCCACCATGAGCTCGGTCTCGGGGCGCGGGATGAGCGCCGCCGGGCTGACCGCAAAGGCAAGCCCGTAAAACTCCCAGCTCCCCAATACATAGGGCAGCGGCTCGCCCTGTTCGAGCCGGGCCAGCAGGCGTTCCATGGTAGCGCTCTGCTGCTCTGTCAGGCGCGCCTCGGGGTGAGCCAGCACCCAGGCGCGGCTGCTTCCAATCACGTGGGCCAACAACACCTGAGCGTCCAACCCAGCCGTCTCGCTCAGCGAGGCGAGCCGGGCTTTAATGCCCTCGATTAACGATTGTGCGCGCAATTGGAAATCCAGTGCAGAGGACGGATAGGCCTCACTCGGTGGCGGCTGCCAGCCGCTCCGCTTCGTCGCGCAGCGTCAGCTCGTCGATGAACTCATCGATCGCGCCTTCCATCACGGAGGGCAGGTTGTGGCTTGAAACGTTGATGCGATGATCCGTCACGCGCGATTGAGGATAGTTGTAAGTGCGGATCTTCTCGGCGCGCTCGCCGCTGCCCACCTGCGAGCGGCGCGCCTGCTCGCGTTCCAGGCGCAGCTTTTCCTGCTCGATCTCGTACAGGCGGGCGCGCAGGATGCTCATCGCCCGCAGCCGGTTCTGGAGCTGCGAGCGCTCGTCCTGGCAGGCCACCACGATCCCGGTCGGGAGGTGGGTGAGGCGCACCGCGGTGGCGTTCTTCTGCACGTTCTGCCCACCAGCGCCGGCGGATTTATAGACATCCACGCGCAAGTCGCTCTCGGGAATGTCCACCTCGACTTCGGCTGCCTCGGCCAGCACCGCCACCGTGGCGGTGGACGTGTGGATACGCCCGGAAGCCTCGGTCACGGGGACGCGCTGCACGCGGTGTACGCCCGATTCGTACTTCAGGCGCGAGTAAGCGCCGCGCCCTTTGACCATAAAGATAATTTCTTTTAAACCGCCGATCCCAATCTCATTTGCCGAAAGCACCTCCACCGTCCAGCGCCGGTTCTCGGCATAGCGGCTGTACAGGCGGAAAAGGTCGGCCGCAAACAGCGCCGCCTCGTCCCCGCCCGTACCGGCCCGGATCTCGACGATCACGTTGCGTTCATCGCGCGGGTCCTTTGGCGCGAGCATGCCCTTGAGATCGCCTTCCAGGCGCTCGACCTGCGGTTCCAACTCGGCGACCTCGGCCTCGGCCAGTTGGCGCAGTTCATCATCGGGGCTGTCCTCCAGCGAGCGCGCTTCGTCCAGGCGGGTCAAGACCTGACGGTACTGGCGCGCCTTTTCGACGAGCGGTTCAAGCTCGGCCCTTTCTATACCCAACTCGGCGAGGCGCTGGTGGTCATCCCCAACTTCCATGAGCTCGCGGTTGATCTCATCATAACGTTCTTCGATTGCAGCAATCTTTTCCAGCATAGCCCGCCCAT
>JADYYC010000023.1 GCA_020853835.1 Anaerolineales bacterium | reverse complement strand
GGATCGTCGAAGGTGCAGTTCAAACCGCAAAAGCCCGGGCTGCCTGGCTCAGTGGTGAGTGGCGCTCTTTGTGCGCACGCCGCTCAACTCTCCCCCTGGCTATCTGACATCTTTTGCCTGCACACAGTAACCCCCTTTTTATTACCCCTGCGATCAGTTTTACGGATCAGGAATCGCGCAAGAACAGGGAGAAATTCCTAGCCCTCTATCATCCAGGCCAACCCAACCGTCCCAGGCCCAGCATGGGTGCCGATTACCGGGCTCACCTCGGATAAAATTGTCTGGACGGTATCGATGCGCGCCGAAGCCTGTGAAAGCAATTCAACCGCTTCATCATGGGCGTCGGCATGCAATGCCGCCAGCCTGACAGGGCTCCTCCCATTAATACCCTGTTCAGCCAGCTCTATCAGACGGCTCAGCGATTTGGCGCGCGTGCGCACGCGTTCGACCGCTTCGACCCGCCCGCCGCGGACTTCAAGAATCGGTTTGATATTGAGCGCCGTGCCAAGAAACCGGCTGCCGCTGCCGATCCTCCCACCACGGTGCAGAAACTCAAGCGTATCCACCGCAAACACCACCCCCACCCGATCGCTAGCCCGTTCGGCTACCTCTTTAGCCTCTTGCAAATTTGCGCCTTGCTGAATTGCCTCCGCGGCTTTGAGCACCACAAACCCCATCGCCAGCGATGTTGTCCTCGAATCAACGATTTCAATCGGTGCATTTTCGAAGGACTGTTTGGCCTGGATCGCTGAGGCGATTGTGCCAGATAGTTG
This sequence comes from Anaerolineales bacterium, assembly GCA_020853835.1. Taxonomy (GTDB): domain Bacteria; phylum Chloroflexota; class Anaerolineae; order Anaerolineales; family UBA4823; genus UTCFX2. The sequence goes on along the minus strand of JADYYC010000023.1, from coordinate 13,169 downwards.
TTCTGAGATCAGCACGCAAAGGATCTGATCCCCCTGGTCCAAATGGTTCTGGTACGCTTTGAGAAAGCTGTTTGGAGTTACCTGGGAGGTGCTTGGCATGTCCTTTGCATTTTTCAATCGCTCATAAAATTCACCTGGCTGAATGTCGACGCCATCCTCAAAGGTCTCTTTCCCCCAGATCAACACTTGTGGAACAACCTCGACCGAGAATTTCTTGACTAAATCTTTGGGAAGATTGACGGTGCTATCTGTGATCAACGCGACTTTCGACATGTGTTTATCCTCCAGGCTCAAAACAATGAATCAGTATGATATCAAATCTTCAAACGACTCCCCCGTTCTTCCCCTGATAAAACACATTATATAAGAAATGGTTACGCTTCGGATTTTCAATTGCAACCTTGACCATTATTCGCTTACACGCTAAAATGCAATGCTATGTTTGAAAGTCTGACACAGCGTCTCGATGACGTATTCAAAGGCCTTCGCCGGCGTGGCAAATTAAGCGAGTCGGATGTCGACGCGGCGATGCGCGAAGTCCGGATGGCGCTGCTTGAAGCAGATGTCAACTACGGCGTTGTAAAGGACTTTGTCAGCCGGGTGCGCGAGCGCTCAGTTGGACAGGAGGTTTCGAAGGCGTTAAATCCTGGCCAACAGGTCGTGAAAATCGTTCACGAAGAGCTCATTACCACTTTGGGGCCTTCAGAGCGCCTGAACCTCGCCGGGCCAAAACCGCGCACGTTGATGCTGGTCGGCCTGCAGGGATCGGGTAAAACTACTGCCGCAGGAAAGCTCGCCAGATTGCTGCGCTCGCAAGGCGAAAGAGTCATGCTTGTCGCGTGCGACCCCTACCGTCCGGCGGCTGTGCGCCAGTTAGAAACTCTGGGAGAGCGGCTGAACGTTCCCGTTGCATACGAAGCAGGCCTCGCGCCGCCACAACTGGCAAAAAAGGCGCTTGACCAGGCCCAAAAGGGTGGGTTTACGGTCACCATCCTGGATACTGCGGGGCGCTCTCAACTTGACAATGAGCTCATGGAAGAGCTGCAAGCGATCCAAAATCAAGTTCAGCCGGCCGAGATCTTGCTCGTTGTCGACTCGATGATCGGACAAGAATCGGTCAACATCGCCAAGGGCTTTAAGGAGTCGATCCCGATCACCGGTTTAATTCTGACCAAGATCGAAGGCGACGCTCGAGGTGGGGCAGCGATTTCGATCCGGTCGGTCACCGGCGTCCCCATCAAATTCCTCGGCACGGGCGAGTCGCTTGACGCACTTGAAGCCTATGACCCCCAAAGGTTAGCGGGGCGGATCCTGGGGATGGGCGACATCCTGGGCCTGATTGAAAAGGCGGAAGCAGCTTACACCGAAGAAACCGCCCGCGAGCAGGCTGAAAAGTTGATGGCTGGGGAGTTTTCGCTGCAAGATTTCGCCGATCAACTCAAACAACTGCGAAAAATGGGGCCGTTGGGTCAGATTCTGGAAATGATGCCTGGCGGTATGGGCCAGATGGCAAAACAGATCTCCCCGCAAGATGCAGAGAAGCAGTTGAAACTCACCGAAGCTATCATCAATTCAATGACGCACGAAGAGCGCCGGCGCCCCGAAGTTTTAAATGCTTCACGCCGGCGGCGGATCGCGACCGGCTCAGGCACACAGGTTCAGGACGTGAACCGGTTGGTCAAGCAGTTTCGAGATGCCCAGAGGCTTTTCAAAACTATGAAGAAATCCGGCATGCGCGGGCTTCCGCGCCTGTTTGGGTAATGCGAGCGCGAGTGTTTACATGGCCTCCTTCAGCCACCCTCTCAGCACTCATATGAACTCGCGACGAATGGAAAAGTAAAAACAGACAACTTTGAAGGAGAATTGATCTATGGTTCGAATAAGACTTCGCCAGGTGGGCGCCAAGCGCCAGCCCAGCTATCGCATCGTTGCGGCCGATAAAGAATCGCCGCGCGATGGTCGTTTTCTTGAAATCCTTGGGTTCTACAACCCGCGCACCAATCCGGCAACGATCGCCATCAAAGAAGATCGCGTCTACGATTGGCTTTCCAAAGGCGCTCAGCCAAGCGAATCTGCGACGCAAGTCTTTCGCAGCGCTGGCTTGCTGGAGCGTTATGAGCGTTTCAAGCATGGTGAGTCGGTTGAAGTTCTGATGCAAGAAGCTGCACAAGCCGAGGCAATCCGCAACGTGAACCCGAAGACCGAGCGATCTGCAACTCGGACTGGCACGAAATAGGAGTAATTTGGTCTCAAGAAGTCTCGGGAGGGACCAATGGATGATTTGATTACATACATCGCCACTTCCCTTGTCGATGACCCAACCCAGGTCGAAGTAAAAACCTTTCGCCGCGGCGCGCAGGTGATCTATTCGTTGCGCGTCGCCAAGGAAGACATGGGGCGCATCATCGGTAAGAGCGGGCGAGTGGCCGGGGCAATGCGAACCCTTTTGCGCGTTGCGGCTGCCCAAGAAGCAAAACGCGCAATCCTGGATATCGTCGAGCCTGATTAAAGCGTATGCCAAAAAGCAAGAAACTGCTTGAATATACCCAGCCTGCAGGCTCGCCTTCCTCAGGCGAGCCTGTATTCTTGGCTGTGGGCAGGCTTTTCGGCTCACACGGCTTAAATGGGGAAATTCAGATGGAGATTTTGAGCGATTTCCCTGAGCGTCTAAAGCCCGGTAGAAAACTTTACCTTGGCGATAGCCGCCAGCCGGTTGAAATTCGCAGCCGGCGCGGCCACTCAAGCGGGCTTTTAATCTCCTTCGTCGGATTCGACAGCCTCGAAGCCGTGAGCGAAATGCGAGGACAGTACCTGTACACCCGGACAGACGATTTACCCGCGCTTCCGGAAGGTGAGTTCTACCATCACCAAATCCTGGGGCTGCAGGTGAAAACCGATACCGGCCAGGAGTTAGGACCCATTATCGGTATCCTGGAAACCGGAGCTAATGACGTATACATCGTACGTTCCCATGATGGCTCCGAAATATTACTGCCAAATATCAGCAGCGTGGTGAAAGACATCGATCCCGACCAATGCACAATGACGGTTCACCTCCTCCCCGGGTTACTTCCGGAATAGCAGTTGGGTTGTTATAACATTCCCGACTAATCACAAATCAACATGCACATGATGGACGACGAGCGCAAGTACTGGGTTGGTCTGAATCTGATCAAAGGGATCGGCTCCGTGCGGATGAGCTTGCTGCTCAAATGGTTTGGCGCCGCCGAAGTTGCCTGGTCGGCGCCATTGGAAGAGCTGAAAGCTTCCGGACTGAGTTCCAGGCTCGCCGAAAACATCGTTCAGGCGCGGTCGGGAGATCTGCTCGAGAAAAACTGGGAACAGATCCAAAAAAACGGCGTCGGCGTGCTGATATGGGACGACCCACATTATCCCCGCAGGTTGAAAGAAATCGACCAGCCGCCTCCGGTGATTTATCATCGGGGCGAGTTTGATGGAACAGACCAATGGGCCGTCGCAGTTGTGGGGACGAGACGGGTCACAGCATACGGCCGGCAGGTGGCCGATGAGATCGGAAGCCAACTCGCCCGGCATGGCGTTACCGTGATCAGCGGCCTGGCGCGAGGCATCGATTCGATTGCCCACCAATCTTGCCTGAAAAGCGGGGGGCGGACGATCGCCGTGCTGGGAAGCGGAGTCGACCAGATCTATCCGCCGGAGCACAAGCAGCTTGCCGAGAGAATTGTCGACAACGGCGCCGTGATAAGCGATTACCCGCTTGGCACCCAGCCGGATGGGGCAAATTTTCCTCCACGCAACCGCATCATCTCCGCCCTGTCTCAGGCGGTGGTGGTGGTTGAGGCAAGCGAAAGAAGCGGCGCATTGATCACCGCCGCGTTTGCAGCACAGCAAGGCCGGGAAGTTTTCGCCGTTCCAGGAAGTATCTACGCCCCTCAAAGCGCGGGGACAAATCGTCTCATCGAGAGCGGAGCGCACATTTATACTGGAATAGAAAGCCTGCTCAAGACGCTCAACCTGGAGCATTCGGATCAATACAGGTCTGCGAAGGCGGTCTTGCCAACCGATTCCACCGAAGCGGCGCTGTTTGCACTGCTTGGACGGGAGCCGCTGCACGTTGACGAAATCCAATTGAAATCCAGCCTTCCAATCGAACAGGTATCGTCAGCGTTGACGATGATGGAGCTGAAAGGGCTGGTCCGGCAGGTAGGCTCGATGCGCTTTGTCGCCATTTACGAGACCGGCCTGGAGTATGATATCGAAGGATGAATTACATCTGACAAGCGACAATCTGGATGATTTGAGATTTTCCTGGGAATATATATCATGGAGGTTTATCCGTGGATGCCTATTGTGTAAAATGCAAGACCAAGCGTGAAATCCAACAACCTGAACCGGTCTATACGCGCACCGGCACGCCCGCCACGCGCGGCGTATGCGAGGTATGCGGAACGCGACTGACCCGGATGGGCCGTACCGAAGCCCACGCAGGCGTCGAGCCTCCAAGCCCAGAGTCGCGAAAAAGAGTGCGATCCGGAAAGCTGGTCATCGTCGAATCGCCTGCAAAAGCGCGCACGGTCGGCCGTTTTCTAGGTAAGGAGTACACCGTAAAAGCCTCAGTCGGGCACGTGAGAGATTTACTGCGCTCGCAGTTGTCCGTGGACGTGGAAAACGATTTTCAGCCCAAGTATCGTGTCCCAAACGAAAAACGTCTCGTCGTAAAGGAATTGAAATCGCTGGCAAAAAATGCCCAGGAAATCTACCTTGCGACAGACCCCGACCGGGAAGGCGAAGCCATTGCCTGGCATCTGATGGAATCGGCTGAAATTGACCCCAAGCTGACCCATCGAGTGGTCTTTCACGAAATCACAGAGCCAGCGGTGGCAGAGGCATTCGCCCATACGCGCCAGATCAACATGGACCTGGTGGACGCCCAACAAGCCCGGCGGATACTGGACAGATTGGTGGGCTATAACTTAAGCCCATTGCTGTGGCGCAAAGTGCGCAGCCGGCTCTCGGCCGGGCGCGTTCAATCCGTTGCATTGCGGCTTATCGTAGAGCGTGAGCGCGAGATCGATGCCTTCATCCCAGTCGAATATTGGACGATCGGTGCAGAATTCCGGCCCGAGGGCATTTCACAGACCTTTCTTGCCAAGCTCAACAAGGTCGATGATAACGAGCCGGTTCTGAACAATGAGGCAGACGTAAATCCGCTATTGGAGAAGCTCGAAAAAGCCAATTATCTGATTACAAAGATAAAACGGGGCGAGCGCAGGCGCAACCCTGCCGCGCCATTTATCACCAGCACGCTGCAACAGGAAGCCTCTCGCAAGCTGGGTTACACGGCCCGCCGGACTATGGCGCTTGCTCAGCAGCTTTACGAGGGGATGGATATCGGTCAGGGCGGCGCAGTTGGTCTGATCACATATATGCGCACGGATTCGACCAACGTCTCCCAGATCGCGCAAGATGAGGCGCGCCAGTTTATCCGCGAGCGCTATGGCGAGGGTTTTCTGCCGCAGGAGGCGCCGCAGTTCAAGACCAAAGTCGCCGGCGCCCAAGAAGCGCATGAAGCGATCCGCCCTACCTCGGTTCTACGCCAGCCCGATTCGCTCAAGGAATACCTCAATCGAGATCAATTCCGGCTGTACCAGTTGATCTGGCAGCGTTTCGTCGCTTCGCAGATGTCGCCGGCTGTGTATGATACGTTGTCGATCGATATCACGGGTAAGAACCAGGGGCACTCCTGCCTTTTCCGTGCTTCCGGATCTACCGTTCAATTTCAAGGCTTCCTGATCGTCTACGAGGAATCAAAAGAAGAGGACCAGAAAGCTGGCGAGGAAGAAGAGAACACCCGTATCCCGCCTGGGCTAGAAGAGAACCAGGTTCAGCGCCTTCAGCGCCTGATCCCCGAGCAACACTTCACCCAACCGCCGCCTCGTTACTCTGAAGCGACGCTCGTGCGAACGTTGGAGGAAAATGGCATCGGCCGCCCATCTACCTATGCGCCCATCCTTGGCACGCTGCAAAATCGCGGTTACGTGCTCCGAGATGGCAAGAAGCTCTCCCCTACGGATACCGGTATACTGGTGAACGACCTGCTGATCGAGCATTTCCCGGATATTCTGAACGTCGGCTTCACAGCCCACATGGAAGAAGATCTCGATCGCATCGCTGCTGGAGAATTACCCTGGGTCAAGGTGATCCGTGATTTCTACGCCCCATTTGCATCGCAGGTCGAATCTGCCGAGCAAAAAATGCCCGAATTGAACATGGGTCCAGAGCCGATCGGCCGGGCCTGTCCTCAATGTGGGCACGAGCTGGTCATTCGTTGGGGACGGTATGGGAAGTTCATCAGTTGCAGCAATTTCCCCGACTGCCGATACACGGAAGCCTGGCTGCAGAAGATCGGGGTGAACTGTCCGAAAGATGGCGGGGATATTGTAGAACGCAAAACGCGCAAAGGCCGCACATTCTATGGCTGCGCAAATTATCCCAATTGTGATTTCACCTCCTGGAAGCTGCCTCTGCCGCGCCCATGCTCTCAATGTGGGGGCCTGCTCGTCGTGGCAGACAAGCAAAACGCGCAATGCATCAACTGCGAAGAACGCTTCTCTCTGGACGAAGTTACTAGCGACGAAATGACTCAAAATGTCAGCGCGGCATGAATCTTGCAGCGATCAGGATGTCCTAGAAAATAGTTGCGAAAATATCGACTATGGTCTAAAATTAGAACATATGTAGGCAAATGCTTGTTCACGACCGGGTGAAATTCTTCACTCTTTTTGAAGGACAGCATTCATAGTCAACAGGGAGAAACAAATGGAAGCATTGCGCGAATATACGAAGAACCCCCTGATCGTCGCGATCGCAGGTTTTGTAATCGGGGCAATCGTCGGGCTGGTGGTCCTCGGCTGGGGGATTTGGCCGGTTCAGTGGACCAACGCCACGCCTGAGCACCTCAGCGCCGATTGGCAGGCGGAATACATGCGCGCCTCGATCGAAGGCTTTAGCCTGAATCGAGATGCTGAAAAAGCACAGGCCCGGTTTACTGGTCTGGGCAAGTCCGCCGATGAAGCAATGGCGACAGTCGTAAAAGATCCGCAAGGGATCACCCCGATGCAGATCGAAGACTTTCAGAGCGCAGTAGGCGCAAAGGCTGCCCTGCCGACTGGTCCGGCAGCGACCGCAGTTCCAAGCGAGGGAAAAACCTCCAACTTTCTGCCTGTCATACTTGTAGCTCTGTGTGTTTTGTTCCTCGTCCTGGTTGCATTCCTGGCTTATATGTTCCTGTTCCGCAAGCGAACGATAGGTTCGGGCGCGCCCACCCCGGCAATGCAGGCGGAAATCGCCCGCAGTCAAGCCGGATACACAGACTATGCCGCGGTAGGGGAAGAAGCTCCAATTGCCCAATACATGGCATCCTATAAGCTGGGCGACGATCTCTTCGACGATTCCTTCAGCATCGACTCTCCATCCGGCGAATTCTTGGGAGAGTGTGGCGTTGGCATCTCGGAAACGATCGGCGTGGGCGACCATAAGAAGGTGACCGCTTTTGAAGTATGGCTGTTCGACAAGAATGATATTCAAACCATCACAAAAGTGCTCATGAGCGCACATGCCTACAACGACCAGGCCGTTCGCCAGCGGCTGGAAGCAAAGGGCGAGCCGATCCTCCTTTCGCCAGGCGTCGAAACTGTGCTTGAGACACAGACGCTCCAGTTGGTGGCGCGCACCGTTGATATGAGCTACGGAGACGGGGCGATGCCGGACGAAAGTTACTTCGACCAGTTGTTGCTCGAACTGGCGATCTGGACAAAGTAATTCCAATTCAAGGTCAATTACCCCTTTTTATCGAAAATGGCGCTCAAATGAGCGCCATTTTTTGTCCATTACGAAAAAGGGATGGAATGCGCCTACTCGATTTTGATAATCTTGAAGACGAATGAACCAGCAGGCGTTTCGACCGGCACAGTATCGCCAACCCGTTTACCCAGCAAAGCTCTGCCTACCGGTGACTCGTTCGAGATCTTTCCCTGACTGGGGTCAGCTTCTTTTGCGCCAACCAACATAAACGTCTCTGGCTCGAAATCTTCTTCCCTTACCGTCACCCGAGCGCCCACTTCAACCTGGTCATATCCGGTTTTCGAAGCCTCGACGATCGTCGCATTCTTCAACAAATATTCTAATTCTTGTATGCGCCCTTCGAGAAATGCCTGATCTTCCTTTGCCTTGGAGTAATCCGCATTCTCAGATAGATCGCCCTCCTGGATGGCCGACCTCAGCCGTTTAGCCAACGCATTGCGCTCAACCGTGGTCAAGCGTTGCAGCTCCTGCCTTAAGCGTTCTGCGCCGTCGGCTGTCAGGTAATGTTCATCCGGCATATTCTGTCCTTTCATCCTTACCATTAACGCTATGTTCTAACACGTGGGTCGAAAAGTTTAAGATGCTCCTCGATTGCAAATCTGTCCGTCATACCAGCGATATAATCACAAATCGTGCGTTCAAGGCCAAAAATCTCGGTCTGCTCGCGCACATGCGCGGGCAAAATTTCGGGCTTTGATTGGTATGCGTTGAAAAGCTCGGTGATGATAAGCCCGGCTTTGACAGCCATGCGTTCGACCCGGTAATGGCGGTAGAGGTTGGCGTACAAGAAGTCTTTCATCTGGCGATTGCGCCTGTACATATCTTCGCTGAAGGCCATCACGTTATAGGAAAGGCTTTGCAACTCCTCCACCGATTGGATGTGGCTGTCGCGCAGCCGCTGGTGGGTGGTTTGGATCAAATCTGATACTTCCAGCCCGATCATGCGCCGAATCAGCCTGTGACGCGCCAGGTCATCCAGAGCAGCGGGGCGAATACCAACGCTTTCGAGCAAAATTTCCCACAGTGTGACGCCGTCCAGGTCGCCAGGCGTAATCATTCCCGAGCGCAGGCCGTCATCGAGGTCGTGAGCCGTGTATGCCAGTTCATCCGCCATGTTGACAATCTGCGCCTCGAGGTGACCGCGCAATTCCGGGTTGTACTCTCTGGCATCTGCTGCATCATATTCGGATTCGTGTTTCACAATCCCTTCCCGCACTTCCCAGCTCAAATTCAAGCCAGGGAAGTCGGGGTAGCGTCGTTCGAGCACGGTGACAATGCGCAAGGACTGCTTGTTGTGATCAAATCCGCCGTGATCCCGCATCAGCTTTGCCAGCGTCGACTCACCTGAATGACCAAAAGCGCTGTGCCCCAGGTCGTGCGCGAGGCTGATCGCCTCGACCAGGTCTTCATTTACACCCAGGGCGCGTGCCAGCGTTCTCCCAATCTGGGCTGCTTCGAGCGTATGCGTCAGCCGTGTACGGTAATAGTCTCCCTCGTAATTAATGAAGACCTGGGTCTTGTATTCCAGCCGCCGAAATGCGGTCGTGTGCAGAATCCGGTCGCGATCGCGTTGAAATGCAGTGCGATATTCTGGCTCTTCCTCTTCGTACTGCCTGCCTTTTGAGTTGCGCGAAAGGCAGGCAAAAGGCGCCAACGAATTCGCCTCCCGCTCTTCTAAATTCTCACGCGTCACAAACATCTTGTGTCCCGTCTGATTTAGGTGCCTTCTTCCCAGGAGCTCAAATAAGCGATCTGCTCTGATGTGAGCGTATCGATCTTAACGTTCATTCCAGCCAGCTTGAGGCGCGCGATTTCAATGTCGATCTCGTGTGGCACGCTGTAGACTTTTCTTTCGAGCGTGGCGTAGTTTTTTACCAGGTATTCCAGGCCAAGCGCCTGGTTTGCGAAAGACATGTCCATCACGCTGGCCGGGTGGCCTTCCGCGGACGCAAGGTTGATCAGCCTTCCCTCACCCAGAATGTTCAACCTTCGGCCATCTGGTAGCTCATACTGATCTACAAACGGGCGTACAAGGCGCTTTTCAACCGCCATCTGCTCGAGCGCGGGTATGTTGATCTCGACATTGAAGTGACCCGAATTGGCGACGATGGCCCCATCTTTCATGTTTTCAAAATGGTGCCGATCGATCACGTTGATGTCGCCTGTCACGGTCACGAAGATGTCGCCGATTTCAACCGCCTCGTCCATCGGCATCACCCGGAAGCCATCCATCACAGCTTCCAGCGCGGGAAGCGGGTCCACCTCGGTGACGATCACGTTTGATCCCATCCCTCGCGCCCGCATTGCAAGCCCGCGCCCACACCAACCATAACCGGCAATAACAAAATTCTTTCCAGCCAGCAAGACATTGGTCGCGCGCACAATGCCATCGATAGTTGATTGACCGGTGCCATAACGATTGTCGAAGAAATGTTTGGTCATCGCATCATTCACGGCTATGACCGGGAACGCCAACGCGCCATCCTTTGCCATCGCCCGCAGTCGGATCACGCCGGTTGTCGTCTCTTCGGTCCCGCCCATCACCTGTGGAAGCAAGTCCCGATATTCTTTGTGCAGGGTGCTGACCAGGTCTGCCCCATCATCCATCGTCACCTGCGGCTTATGTTCCAGGGCGGCGCGAATATGCTTGTAATATGTCACATTATCTTCACCCTTTATGGCAAACGTTGGTATCTCATACTGAGAGACTAGGCAGGCCGCCACGTCGTCCTGGGTAGAGAGCGGGTTCGAGGCAGTGAGGACAACTTCCGCCCCCCCAAGATGAAGGGTGTTCATCAGGTTGGCTGTCTCGGTTGTGACATGCAGGCAGGCAGAAATGCGAACCCCCTGCAAGGGGCGCTCTTTTTCAAAACGCTCGCGTATCAATCGTAATACGGGCATTTCGCGCTCGGCCCATTCAATTCGGCGGCGCCCACCCTCTGCAAGCCGTAAGTCTTTCACATCATACTGTTGCATAATTTTCTCCATATTATTCATGAGTCTCGTGATACGTTCAGCATCATTTCAAAATTTGGTCCAGCTTGTGCTGATCGTCGAAATACTTGCGAAATCTTGCGATAAATTCGGCCCGAGTAAACCGGTGTCCCTGAGAGCCCTTCTGTTCAAGACAGTACGTGGCAGACATCGCCCCCATCTGAGCGCATAGTTCAAGATCGAAACCATGATACAAACCGGTCAGGAAGCCGCCCCGAAACGCATCGCCCACGCCGGTCGGATCCAATATTGCAGTGGGCTGGACGCTTGGCACATCGAAAAGACCCTGGTTTGTGTAGATTTCAGCCCCCTTCTGCCCACAGGTGACCACAACGAATGAGTCAGGATTGTTGTTCAACACCGAGCTTGAATCAAGCCCGGTCATCTTGTTAATCAAAGCGTATTCATAGTCATTGACAAATAATGCCCAGGCCCCTTTTATGCTGCGAAGCAATTCTTCGCTCGACATACGTACAATCTGCTGCGACGGGTCATAAACAAATGGGATATCCAATTCACGGCATTCTTCGCAATACTGCTGCATCGCCAGGGGGTCGCTGGGCGAAATGACAACCAGATCGGGTTTTGGGTTTACGGCATGAAGTGAAAGTTCTGCCGAATGCGCCATCGCGCCCGGGTAGAAACTGGCAATTTGAGAATTGGAGCGGTCTGTGTTCACAAAGAAAGAAGCTGTGAAAACGCCCGGGATCACGCGCATTCCCGAGGTGTCAATGCCTTCGTTTTCCAGCGACCGCCGGTAATCTTCAAAGTCCTCGCCGACCGCAGCCCACAAGCGCGGGCGGACGCCTAACAGCGCCATTGTGTAGGCGATGTTTGGCGCAATGCCGCCAGGCATTTTGGTCATCGAATCGACCAGAAATGAGAGGCTGATCGAATCAAGGCGGTCCGACAGAAAGTGATCTTTAAAATGACCGGGAAAAGTCATCAAATAATCGAAGGCGACAGATCCAGTAAGTAGAATATCCATTTTGCACTTCAGCGTGAATTATGACAGGTTTGCTTGCTCCAAAATTGACCGGTCTGAACTGCTCAGCGTTCGCAGACACAAGCTCCTATTCTACTTCATAACCTGCTCTACCGCTCGCCGGATATTGCGTTTGAATGGCGGATAAATGATGCCCACCTCGGTGACAATTGCCGTCACGAGATGGTGCGGGGTGATATCGAACGCAGGGTTGCGGGCGCGCGCTCCTGCAGGCACGACCGGCATGCCGTTCGTTTCCAGATTCAGCACTTCATCCGGTGGGCGCTCCTCGATCGGGATTCCCTCGCCGTCCGGGGTCGCCAGGTCAATCGTCGAAAGCGGCACAACCGGGTACACCGGCACTTTATTGGCGTGAGCTGCAAGCGCAAGCATATACGTACCAATCTTGTTGACCACGTCGCCGTTCGCGGCAACCCGATCCGCCCCAAACAGCACTTTTTGAACCTGCCCGCTTCTCAGGAAATACCCCGCGGCGTTGTCGGTGATGATCTCATAATCGATGCCATATTGCTCCAATTCCCAGGCGGTTAATCGCGAACCCTGGAGCCGCGGGCGTGTCTCGTCGACAAGGACGTGGATCCTCTTGCCCTGTTCGTGCGCCATGCGGATCACGCCCAGCGCCGTGCCCCAATCGACGGTGGCGAGCGCGCCGGTGTTGCAGTGATGGATCACGGTATCGCCATCATCGATCAACGAGGCGCCAAAAAGCGCCATCTCCTGGTTGATGCGCACGTCCTCATCCGCAAGTTGTTGGGCTGCCTGCAGCACGGCGTCCCGCATAATCTCGGGTGAACCAGAATGACCCAACGCGACATTTAGCATACGATCCACAGCCCAGCTTAAATTTACCGCAGTTGGACGGGCGTTTTTAAGCACCTCAGCCGCGTTTTTAAGATCGTGCGAGAGCGTTTCCACGTCTCTTGCCCGTGATTGGCGCGCGGCTAACGCCATGCCAAACGCAGCAGTTGCGCCAATTGCCGGCGCGCCCCGCACGACCATGTCTCGGATGGCTTTTGCAACTTCATGGTAGTCCTGGTAACTCAGGTTTTTGAATTCGTTGGGAAGCAGGCGCTGGTCGATCAATCGAAGCCGGTTGTTTGCATAGTCCCATTCAACAGTTCTCATCTCTGATCGTTCTCCATTTCACTGATTGCGGCGCAGAGGGTTGTCGTTTAAAGTGAGGTCAGTTTAGCATTTTCTGAATTCATTGTCAAACCCTCTGACATTGACAATCTTCATCGCCTCAGCTATATTAAGCCGCAATGTTCCAACGTATAATCATTGTCTTGATTCTCTCAAGTGCTGTTATCACATCCTGCATCAG